>DAIRTX010000059.1:0-22426 GCA_036803685.1 Verrucomicrobiota bacterium
TGTCCATCGTCACGTTGTCCACGGTCAGGTTGTCGCAGCCGGTGACGAGAATCGCGAAGTGGCCGCCGTGGAAAATCGTGACGTCGCGAATCAGCACGTTGCGGCAAAGTTTCAACGCGATGGTCTTGTTGCCGAGCCGGATGGGAGGATAATTGGTTTTGGCGACCGTGGTTGAATTAGTTCTGTCCCAGAGGGTAAACCCGCTCATCTGGTCGAGCACCCGGTCGCTCCGGACCAGTCCGCCGCCGTTGATCATTCCCGGCCCGGTGATGGAAACGTTCGTGAGGTTTTCGCCCCAGATGAGACTGTTGTGAAAATAAGTGTGCCCGCCATCCTGATAGGCCGGGGATGTCCACGGCTCCGTCGGGTCGTAAGCGTTCATTTCCTGCGGCGCGCCGAGAATGACTGCGCCGGCATCGAGATGCAAATTGATGTTGTTTGTCAGATGAATGCTGCCGCTCAAATACGTGCCGGCCGGAACAAAGACCGTGCCACCGCCCGCAGCGGAAGCGGCTTGAATTGCCCTGTCAATGGCAGGGCTGTCCAGGTTGGTTCCGTTGCCGACGGCGCCGAAGCTTCGGATGTTGAATACCGACCGTTTGCCGGACGCTGCGTTCGCCGTTTTGACGGATTTGCAGCCGTTTAGAAAAAACGCCAGTGTCACGACAACACAAAGCAGTCCGATGCTGGACAACCGGCCAAAGCCAGGGACGTATTGGAACTTCATTTGTGAGAACAATCTGCAAAATGGTGGCGCAACCTGCAACCCTGTAACTGCAAATTAGACAGGAATTTGCATTATCCCAAACGCCGGCGAAATTCCGCACAGGCCCTGGCCACGTCCGGTGCGTTCAGAATTGCCGACACCACGCAAACGCGCCGCGCCCCCGCCGCTAAAACGCTGTCGAGATTTTCCAGATTGATGCCGCCGATGGCGAACCACGGGATGTTCACCCCGCTTTGCGGGGCCGCCGCCCAGCGGACATATTCCAGCGTCACCGGTTTCGCCATCGGTTTCGTGCCCGTTGCATAGACCGGCCCGATGGCGATGTAATCCGGTCCGGCGGCCAGTGCCCGCTTGGCCTGCTCCGGCGAGTGCGTCGAAAGACCGATTCGCACTTCTGGTAGGGCGTGCTCTCCGAGCGCGCCGGGCGGACGCCGCAGCGCGGCGTCCCTGCCTTTGAGTTGAGAGACGTGGGTATTCCCCGCATCAAAAAAATCCTCCTGGCCCAGGTGGCATAGTTCCGCGCCGGTTTCGCGCGCGATTTCCAGATGGTCGTTGATGACCAGGCCGACGTTCGCACGGCGGGTGACGGGCAGAATCGCCTCGGCCATGCGGCGGATTTCGTCGGGCGACGACTTTTTGGCGCGGAGCTGGATCAAATCCGCGCCGCCGTCGCAAAGTTGTTGCGCGAAGACCTCCGGCGCGCGGCCATGGAAGTAGGCCGTGTCAATAAAAGCGTAGAGCCGGCAGTCGGCAAGCGGTTTCATGGGGATAATTCAACCACAAAACACACGAAACACACGAAAGAGTTCACGGATTCCGGAGATCCGTTTCGGGCGGAGCGCGCTCCATCAGAAGCGTCGTCTACAAGTGGTCGCGCCCCGAAATTCGCGAAGCGTCTGGACTGCGGTGGCTTCAGCACCGCTTTCCGTCCGCACCAAGATTATCCGCCTTTCCAAGTTCTTCGCCCGCTCGACAGCGCCGCTAAAGCCGGCGCACTCCAAACGCTTCGCGACAAAAATCCGTGTTCCGTCCGCATCGTTGCCACCCGCCGGCGCGCACGGAGTGACGTGCCCTACCCATGTGCCAATTCCCAAGGGAAATTGGTATTACCTTGTGCGTTCAAACGCCATCCGCCAGAACCAGTCGCTGCGCGCGGCGAACCTGACCAGCACATTTTGGAGCGACGGCGTCAGCACGAACCGTTGCAACCATTTTGCCCAGGTGAGCCGCCGGGCAAACGCGGCGTCGCAACGGCAGGCGATTCGCGGTTGGGTTTCGGCCCAGGAAATTTCCCCGCGACTCCACGCGACCAGCGGTTCGATGGCGAGTTCCGCCGATTCGAAGGCCATGGACATGCCGTTGCCGGTGACGGGCGGAATCATGGTGATGGCGTCGCCGATGCAGCATTCCGCGCGCGCGACCGCCCGGTACGGCTGCAACGAAAGGCCGGCGACGGCACAAAACGAGTTTTCATCAAATTCAGCCGAAGCCAGCCGCTGGTGCAGAGGCGAACCGGTTGGTCCGCGCAACAATTCGCGCCGGTTTTGCGGCCCGACACTTTCGCCGGCGCGCCGGCGGAACAATCCGCAGACGTTCACCATGCCACCGTTGACCCGGCATAAACCGACATAGCCCCGGGGTGAAACGTGCATTTCGAGGTCCGCCGTGAGCGGAACGTTGCTTGCGTGCGCTTTCAATCCAAACCAGCGCGCACCGCCCTCCTCCGTCTGCAAGCGCCGGCCCGTGGCGCGAACGACGCCTTCGCCGGCGTCTCCGTCGCTCCGGCGTTTGCCTTCCCACAATTCACCGCCGAGTTCGCGGAATTTTTCCGCCAGCGTGGCGTCCAGGGTGAAACGCGAAAGGCAAATGGCCCGTGAAGGCAGCGGCCGCGGCCCGGTGGATTGGGTTGCGGAAAAGAAGGCCGCCGTGTCCGCGCCCACCGCGCCCGCGCGTTCGAGCCAATCGCGCAAACCCAGCCGCGCGAGCGTTTCCTGGCCGCGCCCACAGATGAACTCGCCGCAGACGCGATGGCGCGGATAATGCCCGGCCTCCCACAAGGCCGCCGGCACACCGCGTTGACGCAGCCCGATGCCGAGCGTCAACCCCGCGAGTCCGCCACCGACAATCGTAATGGATTTCATGACCGCCATTTTAACGTGCTGCCGACATCTTGTCGGCAGACAGGTTTTCCGCCGGCAAGATGCCGGCGGCACGTTTTCGCGCGATGAACAAATGGCTGAACAAACTGGCGCGCTGCTCGGTCAGTTGCCAATTTCTTTTGTCAGGCCAGAGCGCGGAAAGTTCTTCACGGACAAAACCCGCTCGCACGCTCACCGTCGCGTCGTGCCGCGTGACAGAATTGCAGCCAATCGCCCAAAGCAGCCGGCTGCAAAACAACGGCCAGGGTGCGCGGCGCGGCTCGATGGCGATGAACAAGCGCGCACGACCGGCAATCACGCGAAGCAACCCGGCCAGACGCGCGTCGTCGAAATGGTGCAGAATTTCATTTGCGACAACGATTTCCGCCGGGGCCGAAGTTTGCGGCCAGTCAAAAACGTCCGCGACGACCGCTTCCGCGCGCCAGCCGAGCGATGCGAAAGCTGCCAGCGTTTGCGACGTCACGATTTTCTGGCGGTCGAGCAATGTGACATTCACTTCATTCCACGCGCCCGTTGTCCGGAGTCCCGTCCCGCCCACTGCGGGACGGTTCGGCCCGTCCCGCGAAGTGCGGGACGGAACTCCAAACGATGAGAGCCGCCGCGCCACGCGCAGCAGGAAATCGCCGTCGCCCGCGCCGAGTTCGGTGATTTGTTTTGGCGTTTGGCCGTTCACGGCGGTTTGCAACGCGCGAACCATGATGGCGTGGTTGCGCATCCAGGCGTTGACCCGGCTCAAATCGCGGCGCGAGCGGACGGCCTGCGGGTCGTCCGGCGGCAATTCATCGAGTAATTCCGGTTCGACGATGCGTTTCACTTTCCATGGTAGGATGCCGAAAAAAATGACTTGTTCCAGATTGATTTAACGAAATAAAAACGGCGGCGGGAAAATCTTCCCGCCGCCGGGTGCGTTCGTAAAACCTTACTTCACGCCGACGAGATAACCGAAGCGTTCGCGGAACTGATCGGGCGTCATGGAAACGACGGCGGCGAGCCGGGAGAGCTGTTTCGCGTCCTCAAAATCGTCGCGTTCCAGCCGGATCATGTAGGCGCAGGCGCATTCGTAGGCTTCGCCGTCCACGTTGACCTGGCGCGTTTGCATGCGGCCGGTCTTCGGATTGAGCATTTTGTCGAATGGCAGCGGAATCATTTTGCCGTCCACGAAGCTGATGATGGCGCCGTATTTTTCGGCTTCGGGCGAGAGCAGAAATTTCACCGCGGCATAACCGAGGTCGCGCGTGTATTCGGCGTCGAACGGAATCGGGTCGGCGCAGCGGAGTTCGTAGCCGAGGTCCTTGTCAATGAAGCCCATTTTAATGCCGAGCTTTTCGAGACGCGCGGTCAGCAGCTCTTTCATCAGGCGGCCAAATTCAATTTCACCGAGACGCAAATGGCCGTGCTCGTCGCGAACGACTTTGCCGAAACGTTCCAAATGTCCGTCGGGCAGCGCCTTGACCAGTCCCTGCTCGCCCATCGCTTCGATGAGGCCTTCGGCGAGGATGGCAATGCCGTATTGCGAACCATCGGCGCGGCGTTTGATGATGGAGCCGATGATGATGTCGCACACTTCATCAATCGTGACCGGCCGTCCGCGAAATTCCTCCGGAATGATGGCGAGCGTGGCCGCCGCGGCCTTGGCGATGCCGAGCGCGAGATGTCCCGCCGCGCGTCCCATGCTGATGATGATATACCAGCGCGAAGTGGTGCGCGCGTCCTCGGCGAGATTGCGGACAATGTGAACGCCATAGTGCCGTGCCGTTTCAAATCCAAATGTCGGCGTCGAACCGGGCAGGGGCAGATCGTTGTCAATCGTCTTCGGCACGTGGGCGACGCGGATTTTGCCTTTGCTTTGTTTGGCCACGACGCTGGCGGAAAACGCCGTGTCGTCGCCGCCAATCGTGACCAGCGCGGTGATGCCCAGCTTTTCAAAAACGCTGAAGACATTTTTCATCTGCGTTTCCGACTTCGTGGGATTCGTGCGGGCGGTCCCCAGGATGGAGCCGCCGCGCAGATGGATTTCCCTCACGTCACGGATCGCCAGTGGCCGGCAATACTGCGCCTCGCCCTGCGCGAGCCACTTGAAGCCGTCCCGGAAGCCGATGACTTCGTAGCCCTGGTTGATGCCTTCGATGGTGGCCGCCGCGATGACGCCGTTGATGCCCGGCGCCGGGCCGCCACCGACCAAAATTCCCAGTCTGCCTTTGCTCATTAAATTGGTTCGTTAATTGTTAAAACCGAAACTGGCGTAGGATGTGCAAGCGCCGGAAAGAATTCAATTCCATTCTTGCCATAATCAAACCACTATTTGCCAAAATGAAACCGGCCGTTTTTCTCGACCGCGACGGGGTGTTGATTGAGGAAAGGAATTATCTGCACCGCGTCGAGGACGTGGCCTTCCTCCCCGGAGTGGCGGCGGCGCTGAAGCGTCTCTCGGACGCCGGGTTCAAACTGTTCATCGTCTCAAACCAGTCCGGCGTCGGGCGCGGTTACTTCACGCTTGCGGACGTGGAGCGTGTGAACGAGCATCTTTGCTGCGAACTGGCCCGGGCCGGCGTGCGCTTCGAAAAAATTTACATCGCGCCCGAAGCGCCCGGCCAGCCCAGCCGCGGCCGCAAACCGTCACCGCAGTTTTTGTTCGACGCGCGCGATGAATTCGGCGTGGACCTGGCGCAAAGTTTCATGATCGGCGACAAGCTGATTGATTTGGAATGCGGCTGGAACGCCGGAGTCAAAACGAGTATTCTGGTCCGCACCGGCTACGGCGCAAAACTTGAACGGAAATCGCCGGAACCACTCAAACTTGCGGTGATGGTGGACGATTTGAACGGCGCGGCGGATTGGATTTCAAAAAACTCGTAGTCGCCGACGTGAGGAGGCGGATATTGCAGTGACAGTTCGGAGTTCCGTCCCGCCCGCCGGGACGGTTTGGCATGGTTTCGGATTTCGGCATTCGGATTTCGGATTTTTAAATTATGTGCGGCATCATCGGATACGTTGGTAAAAAAGCGGCCACGCCCATCATCCTCGAAGGATTGCGGCGGCTGGAATATCGCGGCTACGACAGCGCAGGCATCGCCGTGTTGCACAACGGCGGGTTGCTCGTCCGCAAGAAAAAGGGAAAAATTGACGAAGGCCTCACCCGCCTGCTGAAATCCGAACCGGTCGCGGGGAATCTCGGCATCGGCCACACCCGCTGGGCCACTCACGGCCCGCCGTCGGATATCAATTCCCATCCGCACCTCGACCAATCCGGCCGGATCGCCGTCGTCCATAACGGCGTCATCGAAAATTACGACGCGCTCAAACAAAAGCTGCTCGCCACCGGCCATAAATTCCGCTCCGGCACCGACACCGAGGTGCTCGCGCATTTGATCGGCGATTATTACGAAAAACGGCGGCAGAAAGTAGCGCAGTCGTCCCGGCTGCAAACGAAGAACGCAGGCGAGACGCCTGCGCTACTGACCCAGGCGGTTTGCGACGCGCTGCGCGAAGTCATCGGCACCTACGGCCTCGCGGTGATTTGCGCCGACGAGCCTGACACCATCGTCGGCGCGCGCCGCGGTTCGCCACTCATCATCGGCATCGGCAAGGGTGAAAATTTCCTGGCCAGTGATGCCAATGCCATCGTCGCCCACACAAAAAAAGTCGTTTATCTCAACGACTACGACGTTGCGACGATTACGTCCGAACGCTTCGACGTTCTGAACCTCGGCGCGGACACCGCCAACGTCCAGATCAGCAAACTCGAATTCAGCCAGGAGGACGCCGCGCGCGGGGATTTCGCGCACTTCATGCTCAAGGAAATTTTCGAGCAGCCGCGCACGGTGGAAAACGCCTTGCGCGGCCGCGTGGACACCGAAGGTGCGACCGCCAAGTTTGGCGGCTTAAACATGACGCCCGCGCAACTGTGTTCAATCAAACGCATCATCATCGCTGCCAGCGGCACGAGCTGGCACGCGGCACTCGTGGGCGAGTATTTGATTGAGGAACTCGCGCAAATTCCGGTCGAGGTCGAATTCGCGCACGAATTTTGTTACCGCAACGCGCCGCTCGAACGCGACACCGTACTGCTCGTCCTCTCGCAATCCGGCGAGACGGCGGACACGCTCGCCGCGTTGCGCGAGGCCAAGCGCCGTGGCCATCGCGCACTCGCCATCGTCAACGTCGTCGGCAGCACCATCGCGCGCGAATCCGACGGCGGCATTTACATGCACGCCGGCCCGGAAATCGGCGTCGCCTCGACCAAGGCCTTTGTCTCCACGCTCACGATCCTGGCGCTGCTGGCCGTGTATCTGGGCCGGATGCGGACGTTGTCCGCCCGCCGGGCCCTGGAAATTCTGCACGCGCTGGAGGCCGTGCCCAAACAGCTCGAATCCATCCTCGCGCAAAACAACGCGCTCAAAAAGATAGCGAAGAAATATGCGAAGGCCGACGACTTCTTTTTCCTTGGTCGCGGTTACACCTTCCCGATTGCGCTGGAAGGCGCGCTCAAGCTGAAGGAAATTTCCTACATCCACGCCGAGGGCTATTCGGCGGCGGAGATGAAGCACGGCCCGATTGCGTTGATTGACCCGAAGACGCCGACGGTTTTCCTCGTGCCGCAGGATTCGATGTATGACAAGACCATGGCGAACCTGGCGATGATCCGCGCGCGCAAGGGACCGATCATCGCGCTGGCCACCGAAGGCGACAAACAAATCGGGAAGGTGGCCAACGACGTGATTTACCTGCCGAAGGCGCTGGAACTGATTAACCCGATCCTGGCGAGCGTGCCGTTGCAGTTGTTCGCCTATCACATCGCCGTCGCGCGCGGCTGCGACGTGGACAAACCGAGGAATCTGGCCAAGAGCGTGACGGTGGAGTGAAGCAAAGAATCATGAAAGCTGTTGCCATAAATGGAAGCCCGCGCAAGGGCGGGAACACTGAAATTCTTTTGAAAAAGGCGCTTGCCCCGCTGGCCGCCTCCGGCTGGGAAACCGAGTTCATCCAGCTCGGCGGAACATCCATCCGCGGATGCCAGGCCTGTTACCAGTGTTTCAAGAAGAAGAATTCCCGTTGCAGCCAGAAGGAGGATGCTTTCAACCCGTGCTTCGAGAAAATGGTCGCGGCTGACGCGATCATCCTCGGATCACCGACTTACTTCACTGACGTGAGCGCTGAAATGAAGGCGTTGCTGGATCGTGCCGGGCTGGTGGCGCTGGCCAACGGCGGACTGTTTCGCGGGAAAATCGGAGCCGCCGTGGTGGCGGTCCGACGCGGCGGCGGCACGCATGCCTTTGACACGATGAACCACATGTTCCTCATGTCCGGCGTCATCGTGCCGGGATCCACGTACTGGAACCTCGGATTTGGCTTGGACAAGGGTGATGTGGTCAAGGACGACGAGGCTTCGCGCAACATGAATGATTTGGGCCAGACCATCGCCTGGTTGGGCGCAGCGATCCATCAACACGCCGGGAGCCGCCCGTCCGCCGTGGTTCGCGAATGAATTCCTTCAAACCCGTTGCCATGCAATTTCGCAAATTCGGCAAGCTGGATTGGGACGCTTCGGTTCTGGGCTTTGGCTGCATGCGCCTGCCCACCGTGGACGGCAAGGAGAACCTTGACCCCAACGGCCCGAACATCAACGAGGCGGAAGCGGTGCGCATGATCCATCACGCCCTGGATCGGGGCGTGAACTATTTCGACACCGCTTATGTTTATCACGATGGCCACAGCGAGACCGTGCTCGGCAAGGCGTTGCGCGGCCATCGAGACCAGGTGAAAATAGCCACCAAGTCCCCAGTGTGGTTGATTCAAAAGGAAGCCGATTTCGACCGGATGTTGAACGAACAACTGGGCAAGCTCCAGACCGATCACATTGATTTCTATCTGCTCCACGCTTTGGATAAAAAGCGCTGGCACGAAATCGTCCCGAAATTCAAGCTCCTGGAAAAAGCCGAGGCTGCGATTCGCGACGGACGCATCCGCCACCTGGGTTTTTCGTTCCACGACATTTACGAGAGCTTCGCCGAAATCGTCAACGGCTACGACCGCTGGACATTCTGCCAGATCCAATACAACTACATGGACACGGAGAACCAGGCGGGCACCAAGGGCTTGAAGCTCGCCGCCAGCAAGGGCCTCGCCGTCGTGGTCATGGAACCGCTGCTCGGCGGCCGGCTGGCCAATCCGCCGGAAGTGATTCGCCGGGAGATTGACCAATACAACGACAACGTGAATCGCTCGCCGGCGGACTGGGGGTTGCAATGGCTCTGGGACCAGCCCGAAGTGTCGGTGGTGCTGAGCGGCATGAGCACGCCGGACCAAGTGGCAGCCAATCTCGATTCGGCGGCCCAGGCCCGCAGCCATTCATTCACGGCAGCGGACCGGCAATTGATCGCCACGGTGCGGGACAAATACCGGGAACGGGCGGTGATTCCCTGCACCGGGTGCAATTACTGCATGCCCTGTCCCAACGGAGTGAACATCCCGGCCAATTTCGAAACCTACAACGACGCGTTTCTCCACGAAGACATTCCGGGGGCGCGGCGCAAGTATCAGCTCTTCACCGACAAGGCGACGCGCGCTGATGTGTGCGTTGCCTGCCACGAGTGTGAGAATCATTGCCCGCAAAAAATCCCGATCAGCGACTGGATGCCCAAGGTTCACGCGCTGCTCAACGCGGCGTGATTCATCGCAGCGGCGGAGACCGGCGGTTGAAAAAACTTTTCAACGGTGAACGCGGCCTGCCTTTTACCCCGACCGAGAAACTTTGAAACGCCGTCGCGCGCGGCTGCGACGTTCACAAGCCGAGAAATCTGGCCAAGAGCGTGACGATGGAATAACACTACGGACTGCGCGGTCCGAAGGATTGAAGCTGGTAGGTGATTGGCGGGCTTTGGCTGGGATCAACCCAATAATCCACCCATTTGACTATTCCGATTCCCGGGCAAACCCATTCATACCAATCTGCACCTGAAATTTCCAAAGCTTGCTTGTGAAATTTATAGCAGGAAAATGTCCCAGCCGGAACGGTTACATTCTCAATGGCTTCAATGGTCACCTTTCGCGTGATAGAACCATTATAATTGAAGTTGGTCCAAGTTGTTCCGACGGGGCCGAGTTGAAATTCCAAAGTTTCATTTCCGGAACTGGTCGAGTAGCGATACACGGAATTGTCCGTGGAGCGGATGAGCACAAGTCCCATGTCATTGCCGGGCGTCGTGACCTGCTCGACCAGGGTGAATTCGTTGGTGTTTAATGTGGGACGCACATAACCCAGCATGGTCATGCGCTGCGTGGATAGAATGCCCACGGCGTTTGAAATCGCATAGACCGATTGAAAATCCAGCGGCAGTAATATCAATTGATTAGGCAAGCATTTCACTCGATAAAACATCGGCACCTCAACGGTAGTGGCCGGACCGGCAATAATCATGCCGCCCAGGCTGCCCCAGGATTTTTTCCATGTTCCATTCAGCGACGCCGCCCATTCGACGCAGAACAATCCGTTGGAATAAGCCGCGACGTTGGTCCACGTGAGCAATCCGTTTCCACTAAGGCTGTTGATTTGGATGGGAACGGGAGAACTCAGCGGCGTGAACGTAAAGTCGTCGTAGTAATAGCTTCCGCTGCCCCCCGGTCCGGAAGTGGTTATAGTGATGCTGTCGAATCCGACGCTATTGGTGCCGGAATAAATTGCATTCCCGTCCAAAGAAATCGTTTGGCTTATAGGTGTTGTGTTTAATGTAATCAGATGCCAGCCTCCGCTGCGGGCAACGGTCGAGCTAGTCAAATTGAAGGCACTGTAATAAAAATGCGACCCATCCCAATCCTGAACTCCCACGCCCGACGTAATCCCCAAAACACTGTTGCCGAGGTTAAATGAAGAATAATAACTGGCCCCGGCATCATAATACAACCAGACGCTGACTGTGCCGTATTGGGGCGTGGAGAAGGTGTGGGTAAGTTGCAGACCCAGTTGGCCGCTGGTCGTGCGAGTCATCTTAACCGCCTGTTGGCCGCCGTGCGCCGTCGTGGACGAAGGCAGCACCGTTCCACGGGTCTGCACAACCGTCCAGAACGGGTTGATCGAGGCAGCTTCAAAATCATCCGTGAAGGCTGCGTCCGCCCATGCAGAGAATCCGGTGAAGAGACCAACGAGAATCGCGGAAAGAAGGTGGATTGGGGGTTTCATATTTGTAGTTTCGTGTGTTTTGCAGACTAAACAATGGGGTTAAATTAAACAATGGGGTTAAATGAAGTAGAAACCGAATGCATACCGTGAATTAGCCAGCCAGCTATGCGGTGGATCAATATCTTCCGTGAGCAAAGCGTTTACTCCTAGAAAATCATTCGCTTGAAGAAGATTTTCAGCAATGAATGAAATGTGACTTCAATCCCGCCTTCGCTTCTTGCTTCGATGCGGCAAGCTGTGGCTTAATTAAGCCCCGTGAAAATTCTTGGCATTATTCCCGCGCGGTTTGCTTTTTCGCCGCTTGCGAATGACGATTTAATAAGGTAATAGTAAGCCATGAGCGTCATCACCCTCAAAGCGCATTACGACGGCAAGCAAGTTTGTCTGGACGAACCGATTGATCTCGCCCCGAACACTCCGATGCTGGTCACCGTCGCGCGGCCAGACGCGGAAGATGCTGACCGGGCTGAATGGTTTGCGCTGGCCAAAGCCGCCTTTGCGCGGGTTTACGGCGATGATGAGCCGGATTATTCCAACGCCGTGATTCTTGAACGGCCATAGGAATAAAGGAAGGCGACATCGTTCTCGCGCCGTTCCCGCAAGCCGACGGGCAAATCAAAAAACGTCCCGCAGTGGTGTTGCGCAAAGTCCCTCCTTTTGATGACTTGCTGGTCTGTGGCATCAGCACTCAATTGCACCAATGTGTCGAGGGGTTTGACGAACTCATCCTGTCCACCGATCCCGATTTCAAAACCAGCGGCCTATTGCAGAATTCCGTCATTCGGCTCGGCTATTTATTGACCCTGCCACGAAAAGAATTCATCGGCAGCATCGGAGAAATTTCTTCGGAACGACACCGTCGCCTCTTAAAACAACTGGCGGAATTTTTGGTTTCCACCAAACAGTTCGCATGAAAATCGCCGGTATCATTGTGAATCTGCCGGTATATCGTACACTCACGCCTTTTGCATGGCACTGGCATGAACAAACGCGCGCTCATAAAGAAGATCGTCGCCCGGCTGACGGACGAACTGGAGGTTTATTTCCGGGCGGCCCAGGCTTCGCGCGCTGAAGCCACGCACGAGCAGAGCAAGGCCGAGAACAAATACGACACCCGCGGACTCGAAGCCTCCTATCTGGCCCGGGGACAATCCCGGCAGGCGGCGGAAATACAAGGTTCCATTGCCGCATTCGAGAAGCTGGACGCCCGCACGTTTGGGGCGGGCGAACCCATTGATGTCGGAGCCTTCGTGGAACTGGAATTTGACGGGGAAAAAACGGCATACTTCATCGGCCCCCGGGCGGGCGGCACGGAGGTGCTGCATGAAAAGCGGGAGGTATTGGTGATTACCCCGCAATCCCCGTTGGGGGAACAACTCCTGGGCCGGAAGCAGGGCGATGTCCTGAAATTAAAACTCGCCGATGCGCAAAACCAATACCAAGTGACGGCGGTTGTCTGACCAAAGGGTGCCTGCATTCACGGGAAAGCCCGGCTGAAGCTCCATCGGAGCGAAAGATAATAGCCCAGGGCAAACGCAGTGCCGCCCTGGGTAAATCGTCCCACAAAATAATTCTCCCTCTCCTCGCCAAACGAGGAGAGGGCCGGGGGTGAGGAGTCGAATTCAATCGCAAGTTAAGACCAACCAAGGAATTCATGTTCAACGCCATACAAAGGAGATGCTTTGATGATTTCTTGTGTGTTGTGCTTGAGCTTCTCCAACCAAGCACGGCCGTGATCCGGAACATCCGTCTTTTTGAGTTCTGAATCTATATCACTGAGTGCTTTTTGCAGCCTGTCCGAATGCATCCCAAAACCAGAACGTTCAACGATTGTTGATGACAGACTACCGGCAACCTTTCCATCAACCGGCCGGCCAGCTAACAAATCAAATGCAAATGCGAAGAATCTCGGTTGCTTGATTGACACCGAGTCAGCAATTCGTTCAGCATTTTCACTGTTTTCACTGGCGATTTTTAGGAGAATGGCGGAATGATTCTCCAAATCGAGTAAAGCTCTGGTACCGTCTAAAAGATCATTTCGAATGTGGCGATTCTTCAATTCGCAAAAACAACGATAGGCTCTTTCTGCATTTTGGGATCGGAGATAATCCCAGAATTCATGTCCACTATAAGTATCAAATGGATTCCATCCACCCGTCCACTCGCGCCAGTCAGGCTCATTGAGAACAGCAATGCGCTTTTCCAATAACGCAAAACCCCTTTCTAAATCCGTCTTTGCTATTCCTATCGCAATTTGATTGCAATGGTAGCTCTCACTGCGAGTTATATCGATCTCTCGAAGGGTACGTTCTCCAAGTGGAATAAGTTCCTTCGGCAATGGTTTGTTTAGGTGCAGATATTGGCTCATTACATTTGCTACCCATTGAGGCCAATTATCGCCTTGCGCCATAAACTCCATTATTGTGACGACTTCAGAAACTGGAACACCTTCGAACCAAAGTCCCCCTCCACATATATTTGCCACTTCTATCGGCGCAACCGATTTGTATGTGATTAATTGAAGAAGTCGTTTTCGGTTCGCTGGAGTTAAACCGATGAAAGCGATAGGCAATAACAACGATCCCTTGTCAAATGACGGATTTTGTGTCAGTCGTTCCAGATAATTTTCGGCGTATGCAGAATCAGAGCGATAAAGCCCGGAACAATAGAGGCCAAATTTCCATTTGCCCGCTTGATCTATAGCCTCAGATTCAAATCGTGTGATAAAATGCTTTTGCGAGTCACACTCGCCCAAGAATTGTAGGAATTGACTAACCATGAAGGAGTTTGCATCTTTTATTGCATTCCAAGCGTCCTCCGTCATCAAATATGGATTCAAAGCTACCTCTGAAGCAAGAGCGCGAAGCTTCTTTTGGTAGCGATATACGCGACCCTGTTCTCCTTCCTCCCATTCCGTATCAAATGAATGATTCCCTGTAGCTATTTTTAATCGGAGTACGAAATTGCCGTTGTCGAAACGTTCGCGAAGGATAGCAAGGCGCTGCAATCCAGCGGTCCATTTGTCTCGAAATTTTTCTTCCCCTGGCCTTTGGCTGTTTTTAGTAAAATGTTCTTCAACCCAATGGATGTTGCTTCGTATTTGCCTTACATCCGGAGACAATTTTCCGTTGAAGTTCCATTCAACGAGCTTTTCCATGATTGTTATCAACTGGTCCGGCGGAACATGGCCGTAAAGTTGAGCAACGCCCTGTTCAAATTTATTCCGTGCGATTTTTGCTATTTCTTCATCTTCCGATTGTGTGAGTTCAAAGCGGATTTCAACCAATCTTGCGACGTAATCAAAAATATCACGCCACAAACGCCTTGCTGGTGCTTGTCCCAAACGGCGAGCTGTCACTGAATACCCAGACAAACTTTGTGGCGGGGCTGTAACAAATGCAACGACATGCGCGCCCAAAAGCCGATGCGTGCGATTTTCGGATTTGAGAAGCCGTTCGATCCATGTGCTCCTTTCTTGGTAGGACATTGGGAAATCGTGATACCAGTCCACAAAACATTCACAAAAAAGATGGGACTCTTTTAATTGTTTAGTTTGTTCAAGTTCTTTAAGCGCCAACAGTTCAAGGCATCGCATTCCTGAAGCACAGCTTTCGGCTTCGTAGGCGAGTTCTCTAAGTGTGCCGATGCAATAATGTTCTTTCCATGCTGCACCGGTTTGGTCATTAAGTTTAGTTTCCAAAAAACGTGCTGTCCTGGCCGGAACTGCACGGGCCAAACAATCAATGTGGTCAAAATGACTAGTCGTTTGACTAGCACTTTCCAGCGGCCCTTTTTCACCAAATATGTAATCCCAAAAAGCAGAGTTTCCGGGAAGGTCAACCGTGACCATCCGTTCCAAAAATCGTCCACGGCTATCTTTGCCAAGAGCATTGAAAAGAATTCGCATCGAATCATCTTGCGTTGATGCAAGTTCCTCAACCAATCGTGCAGCGAATAATGGAGGCACAACAGATACATATTTTCCACGACGGCGGATGTAGCCCATTCTCTCTAGGTCCGGCAGAAGTTCGAGAACTCTCGATTGATGAATGCCCAAATTCAACGAATCACAAACGAGTTTCAATTCGTTGTTCTCACCTTGAAACTTCACATAAAGAACAGGACTCAAAACCTTGAGTACCCGGAGCGCATCCGGCCCCAGTTCTTTTTCAATCTTCGCACGAAATCTTTCATGCAATCTCTTCTTCAGGTCACCTGTTTTTTCGCGAAGGCCGCCTTGGATTTGAAGTTCGGCAGCGCTCAAAAGGATTTCTGGATTGCCTCCCGCTTGAAGAAGAACCCAATCGCGCGCCTGAGAATCAAATGAAGCACCGGCAGCCTTAAGCAGATTTTCTGCATCGGCATTGTTCAATGGCTTCAAAGGAGGAAGAGTCTTAATGGCCTCATGTTCTGTAAGCTTGGGCGCAGGCGCTTTTGCGTCTGTCGGTACTGTGAGAATCAGCTTTACACCTTCACAAGCAACAGCCCGCTTGGCCAGTGCTTCCGCTTGCTCATAAGTGGGGTCTTCCACGATTATGAACTGGGTGGTTTTTGAGGTTCCTAGCGCTTGGAAATCTGTCCGCAACAAATCGTCAACCACCTCAACAATCGTAGTGGAAAGTGCAAAAGAACGAGTCGCTTCAAGCGCCAACCGCGTTTTGCCCATCCCGCTTGGACCACAAAGCACGATAACTTTCGTACTATCGCTTTTTAGCCATTCACCGGTTTGGTTCAGTTCGTTATTTCGGCCAATGAGCGGCACAGAAATTTTGTAATCTTTAACACGCTGTTCTGCTGCCCAAGCTTCACTCCAGGGTTTTGCCACTGGGCCAGAAAAATAAGTGAACCGCAGCGCTGGATGCGTATTCACGAATCCAGCCAGTTGCGCCGCATCGAATATTTTTACCGATGTCTTTCCGTCGCTTTCATCAGCGATGGCTTCTGCAAGTTGAGCTCTTTGTTTTTGGAGAAGCGCTCCATTAAGGGTTTGTGTTGTCGTCTCTAGCCCAAGTTGGAGGCTGGTAAAAAGTGCATACTGGCGACACTCTTTGGGCTGCGGCAAACGATTGAGAAGTTTCGCCAGCGTCCGTTTGAGATTGCTGCACAGATTTGAAAACGCTCGTTGGCGGCCATCACCGACGATGCTTCGCGCTTTGTATTGAAAGACATTCCATCCGGGCAATCCGAACGGTGATTTGAAATCAGATGAGACATCGGCAGGGATTGTCCACTCTGCATCCATGCCGCCATCCGCTCCGGGCTTTTCTGAAAGAATCGGGATCGTCGGCGCAGAAGTAGAACCTACCGCCACCACCACAGCATTACAGAAATTCGCAAAGCGAACTGAATCGGAATGATTACCGAAAATATCTTCAATCATCTCTGCAGTGATTTCGGAACTCATGGCACGAGATTAAGTGTGCGGCTAAATTCGAGCAAGCATTGGATGTTTCGACTCCTCACCCCCGGCCCTCTCCTCGTTTGGCCCGCCTGCGTCTGACTTCGGCGCGACAAGCGAGGAGAGGGAGATTTAATTTTTATTTCGTTAACCCTGGGCTATTTTCTTTCGCCCGTTCCGGGCTTCGGTTTGTTTCGTTCGTTGAGGAATCAAGGTCACGCCGCGCTCACGCAGGACTTGGTTCACTTCCTTCCCATTGAACAACCATCGGTCCAAGGGCTATTTCACGGGCGGTTCAGGCGTCTCAGTTCCAGAGGACTGCGGTGGGGAATTGGTGGACGTACCGGGCTTCACTGCCGGCACGGTGTCGGCTCCGGCGAGTTCATCAGGCAGAATGGTGATGGCAATGCGGCGGTTCCTGGCTCTTCCCTCGACGGTCGCATTGTCGGCGAGGGGGCGATATTCACCGTAACCGATGGCCCCGACGCGGCGCGGGTCCACGCCCGCCTTTTCGGTGAGGAAATGCACGGCAGCCAGGGCGCGGGCGGTGGAAAGTTCCCAGTTGCTGGCGAACCGATTGCGGGCTTCGGGCCGGATGGGCACGTTGTCCGTGTGACCGATGACGTGAATCTTCAGTCGAGGATGTCCGGCGAGAATGGCTGCAATCTTGCGCATCACGGATTCTCCGGCCGGTTTCAAAATCGCCTCGCCGGAATCAAACATGACGCGGTCGAGGATGTTCACGGTGAGCTTGCCTTGCAGACTGGAGATGGTGACATCCTTGGATTCGAGGTCTGCGCGCATCTCATTTTCGAGGCCTTTTGCCATCTGGGCGGCGGTGTCCTTTTCCTGTTCCAGATCGGCAACCTTGGATTGCAGGGCCGCAATCTGGTCTTTGTCCTTCTGGTTTTCGCCCTGTGCGCTGGCGAGACTGGCATTGGCATCATCCAGCCTGGTCCGGAGCGATTCCAGTCCACGCAGTTTACCGATGGCCGAGGCCCAGAGCAGCAATGACACAACCAACAGCACGGCAAGGATGCCGGCGGCAATCCAGCCCCACCGGGAGGCATCCGGGCCGCGCCTGGCCTTGGTCACATATTCAGTAAATGGTTGTTTGCCTTCGCTCATTTGCGTCGGATGGATTTAATCAGATCACCCAGGACCGTCCAAGCGAAGAATCTTCCTTTCCGATTCTTGCCTTTCAACTCACATTAGCTTCCACTCCGCGACGCCGTGGGCGTTGCGGATGAGCGCCGACACCGGCAGTTCCTTCGGAAATCGTGACGGGTTTTATTTCCGGTTCATTCCCAGCCCTGACGGGTGCTTGAATTTACACTTTACTTTTAGCCGTCTAAATGTAAAGTTGACTTGCAATGATTGATCGCCCTTTTTGGACTGAACGGCTGGCGGCGGCATGGAAGCAGGCACCCATTGTCTGGCTCACGGGACCCCGGCGCACGGGCAAGACGGTGCTGGCGCAGAGCCTGCCCGATGCGGAGTTTTTCAACTGTGATCTGCCGAGCGTGGCGGAACGGCTGCGCGATGCGGAGAGTTTTTACCGGTCGGTCCGCAAACGGGTCGTGGTGTTCGACGAGGTTCATCAGCTTCCCGATCCGAGCCGGCTGTTGAAAATCGGCGCGGACGGTTTTCCGAAGCTGAAGATTCTGGCGACCGGTTCTTCGACGCTGGCCGCCACGCAAAAGTTCCGCGACAGCCTCACCGGCCGCAAACGGGTGGTGGAGCTGGTGCCGGTGTTGCACGAGGAATTGCCGGCCTTTGGTGTGACGGACTTGCGGGAGCGGCTGTTGCGCGGAGGATTGCCGCCGGCATTACTGGCGGGGGAACGGAGTCCGGAGTTTTACGCCGAGTGGCAGGATTCTTACTTCGCGCGCGATGTGCAGGAGCTTTTCCGGCTGGAGAAGCGCGCCGGATTTCTGCGGGTGCTGGAATTGCTGCTGCGCCAGAGCGGCGGGATGCTGGACGTGAAGAAGCTCGCCGCCGAAAGCCAGATCAGCCGGCCCACGGTTACAAACTGGCTGGAGGTTTATCAAATCACGCACGTCGCGCATCTGGTGCGGCCGTTTTCAGCGGGCGGGCGGCGCGAAATCGTGGCTCAACCCAAGGTGTTCGGTTTTGACACGGGACTGGTGTGCCACGCGCGCGGCTGGGACCATTTGCGGGCGGAGGATTGCGGCGTGCTCTGGGAGCATCTGGTGCTGGATACGCTGATTGCCGCCGGTGTGCCGCGCATCCATTTCTGGCGTGACAAACAACAGCGCGAAGTGGATTTCATTGTGCCGCACGGACGCGATGCCGCCGATGCCATCGAGTGCAAATGGAAACCGGATGCATTTGAAACGCGCGGGCTGGCGGCGTTTCGCGAGCAGTATCCAAAGGGGAAAAATTACGTCGTCAGTCCATTGAACGGCCCGGCGTATGACCGGGTTTGGGATGGATTGAAGATTTCCATTGTTTCGCCCGCAGAATTGCGCCAAGCAATGACTTGACGGGTGGGGTCGCATTGGGTGTCCATCCGTGCTTCAATTGATGGCGCTGCGGAGGACGTCGAACATTTTTTTGCCGGCGTCCGGGTTCACCGGTTGTTTGTCTTTGGCATCGGCGTCTTCCACCAGTTCGGGCGGCAGTTCCTTCAGAAATCGCGACGGGTGACAGGGCATCAACTGGCCGTAGCGCATCCGGCCCGCGCAATGGCTGAGGGTGAGCGATTGCATCGCGCGCGTCACGGCCACGTAAAACAGCCGGCGTTCCTCGTCGAGCGTGCCCTCCGCCGCCGACCGCGCGTGCGGCAACAGGCCATCCTCCAAACCCACGATATAGACGCGCGGAAATTCCAGCCCCTTGCAACTGTGCATGGTGATGAGCGTCACGGCGTCGCCGGTTTCCTTTTCCTCCTCCAGTTCGCTGTCGAGGGTGATGTCCTCCAGAAAGGATTGCAGCCGGTCGGCCAGCGGGTCGGCGGGCCGGCCAAAATTGTCGAGCGTGGCGGTCAGTTCGCGCAGGTTGCGGATGCGGGCCTCGGCGTTTTCGGGATTTTTTTCCAATCGCTGGAGTTCTTTGAAATAGCCGGTTTCGTCCAGAAAATGTTCAGCCCAAGTTTGCAGGCTGAAGGTAGGGCGCGTCACTCCGTGCGCGCCGTTTGCGGCGGGCAGGGGATTGCCCGCCCTACCACCCAGTTGCGCGCGGGTCCTTTCAATGAAGGCAACAAACGCCTCGATGCTGCCGCGTGCCTTGGTTTGAAAACCCGCCTGCACCGCCGGATTTTTCATCGCGGCGAACACGGAACCCTTCCGTTCGTGGCTCGCGGCGAGCAGTCTTTCCATGGTCACATCGCTCAGTCCCCGCGCCGGCACGTTCGCAATGCGCAGCAGGCTGACGTCATCGTGCGGATTGATGAAGACTTTCAGGTAGGCAAGAAAATCGCGGACTTCCGCCCGGTCGAAAAAACTCTGGCCGCCGATGAGATGATAACGGACACCGGCCGAGCGGAACGCGGTTTCGAGCGGACGCGACTGCATGTTCGTGCGGAACAAAACGGCGTGGTGCAACCAGGGGACCCGGTGCGCGCGACGCGCAAATTCAATCTGTTCGACCAGGTTGCGCGCTTCATCGTCGTCGTTGGTGTAGGCGCGCAGGACGATCTTGTCGCCCCGGCCCTTGCCCGACCAGAGCTGTTTGGGGCGGCGGCGCACATTGTTTTTGATGATGGCATTGGCGGCGTCAAGGATCGTGTTCGTCGAGCGGTAATTCTGTTCGAGCTTGATGATTTTCACCTCCGGGAAATGTTTTTCCAGGTCGAGCAGGTTGCCGATTTCGGCGCCGCGCCAGCCGTAAATGCTCTGGTCGTCGTCGCCCACCACGCAGAAATTTCGGTGTTTCACGGTCAGGGCGTGAACGAGCTGGAACTGAGTGGCGTTGGTGTCCTGATATTCGTCCGCCATGACGTAACGATATTTGGCGCGGCACGCTTCGAGCACGTCCGGATGTTCGTCAAACAGCCGCAGCGTGAGCAGGATCAAGTCGTCAAAATCCACGGCGTTGCAGGCGTGCAGGGCGGATTCGTAGCGCGACCGGATGTGTTGGGCCAGCGCGCGGACGCTTTCATCGGCAAAGACGGCGGCGCGTTCGCCCCCGTTTTTGAACCGGCTCAACAGGGCCAGGACCGCCGCCGGGTCCGTTTTCTCTCCCTTGACGGAAATTTGCGCGAGGATCTTTTTAACGGCGCCGAGCTGTTCCGATTCGTTGTAGATGACAAAGTTCCGTTTGTAACCGAGCCGTTCGATGTGCTGGCGCAAAATCCGGACACAGAGAGAATGGAATGTGCAAATGGTCGGTCGAGCGTCGAGCCGTCTCCGCTCCGCTTCGCCGCGCCAAGGGGACGAGTGTCGAGGGTCATTACTCTCGACTCTCGACTTTCGACTCTCGACCGGCTTCGGCAGAAGCCGCGTGACGCGCTCCTGCATTTCGCGGGCGGCCTTGTTGGTGAAAGTGACGGCGAGGATATTGGCGGGTGACACGCCCTTGGCAATGAGGTGGGCGATGCGGAACGTGATGACGCGCGTCTTGCCGGTGCCCGCCCCGGCCAGGATCAGGACCGGGCCGTTCAAGGTTTCGACAGCCTGACGTTGCTGGGGATTGAGTGAATTCAGATTCAACACGCGCGCGGAGTTTAATTTCCGTTCCGCTCAATGCAATGTTGTTGAGGTGTTTTTTTGTCTCTTTTCTTTCTCGGGGACTTGTGAATAACTCGCACTGGAATTTCAGACACGGTGTGTTATGGGTTGAATTGCGCGACGAACAGCTCGTATCCAAATGCCGGCTTTGAGATCTTTGTGCCGGGGCGTGGATTGCTCAGTGAGCAGTATTCCGCTTGCGGAAGCGCCAATCTCATTTGAGCGTTCGCCGCGCGTTTCTCTTTCACCCGAACGTGTCGCCGTTCCAGCCCCAGTTGCCGGCGGGGACGTCGGTGAAGTTCAGGTAAATCCGGTCCGGCGGCACGCCGAGGGATTCTTTCAACAAACTGCCAACCTTCTGCGCGAGTTGACGGTTCACGTCGCCGCCCAAGCCGCCGATGCTGCGGATGTCCACGAAGGCGGCGTCACCGGGTTTGCCGGACATGAGGATGGCCGCGGGGCTGACGACGACCATGACGTATTGTTCGGGTTTGCCGATCGTCCCGGCCACGATTTTGGAGAGGGACGCGAGCAGCGCCTGCTTTTTGTCATCAGCGAGCGCGACGGTGGTTTCAAGTTTTAACAATGGCATAATGGTTTTTGGTTCAGGTTCGGTGTTGTAATCCGGTGTTCAGTCTAAACCCGCTCCAGGTGTTTTTCCAATCCGCAGTTGTTGCGATATTTTTGGATCCATTGGCGGCGGTCACAGACCGCCGCTACAGATCGCCGTTTTGTCGCATCCTCGATGCGCATAATCGTTGGCACCCTCAACTTCAAAAAATCCATGTTCTATCCACGCCTGGCTGTGGCTAAGATGTTGTCATGACCGGCGGGACAAAAAGTTGGCACGGCCTGATTTTGGTCGTGGCTTTGTTGTTGATCGGCGGCCAATCCACTTTTGCGCGGCCCGAGCCGGCGGCGTGGCAGCCGCGGCCCATGAAGCGCCCGCCCGCCGGCACGAATTCGGCCAAATGGCACACCATTACCATCACGCCGCATCCCGGCCGGCCGAAAATTCACTTCTACCAGAAGCTCAACCCGGTCTGGTGGTTCGAAAACTTCGACGAGCCGGTGCCGCCGCCGTGGTACCGGCCCGATGACAGGCACCGGACCATGAAGTGGCATTTTCGCAACCCGTTCCACAACTTTGATAATTACGTCATTGGGGTGGCCGACAAGGAATTTGTGCGGAGCGGCAAATACCCGGAGCGAAATTCCAGTCCGCACGGCGGCTGGGACTTTGAGGTGGCCCGGCGCAAACTGGTTTTGCTTCCG
>DAIRTX010000060.1:0-22375 GCA_036803685.1 Verrucomicrobiota bacterium
TCGTCGGTTCGTCCGGCACGCTGCTGACCCTGCTCATGTGCAAGGCCATGAACCGGCCCGTCACCAACGTTCTTTTTGGTGCGTTTGGTTCGGGTGGTGGCGGCGGCAAGGCCGGCGCGAGCGACCTCGGCGGAAAAACCGTCAAACCCATCCAAGCCGACGAAGCCGCGTTGCTGCTTGGCTACGCCCAACAGGTCGTCATCGTGCCCGGATACGGCATGGCCGTGGCGCAGGCACAGCACCAGGTGCGCGAACTTTCCGATGAACTCGGCAAGCGCGGCGTGGAAGTCCGCTTTGCCATCCATCCGGTGGCCGGCCGCATGCCCGGCCACATGAACGTTCTGCTGGCCGAAGCCAACGTCCCTTACGACCAGCTTTGCGAAATGGAAGCCATCAACCCCACGATGGACCGCGTGGATGTCTGCCTCGTGATTGGCGCCAACGACGTGGTGAACCCCGCCGCGCGTGAGGATAAGAGCAGCCCGATCTACGGCATGCCGATCATTGAAGCCGACCGCGCGAAAACAGTCATCGTCATGAAACGCTCGATGGCCGCGGGCTTCGCCGGTATTGAGAATCTCCTGTTCTACAAGGACAACACGCGCATGCTCTTCGGCGACGCCAAAGCTTCCCTGCAAACACTCATCACGCAGTTGAAGGCAAGCTGAGCGCCGTCAGGTTGTTCAATGTTCGATCAGCCGGTAGTAGCGCGCCGGCCAGTTCGTTCCGCTGTTGTCCTGCAGTTGCAGCATTCCATTCGTCAGGCTCAACGCGTTCGTCAGCGGCACCCAGTCCACGAGGTTGGTGCTGGCCTGCGCCTCAAAGTTGGCAAGGTCGGAAGGCGAAAGCAGTCCGCCGTTGGCATCGGTTGACGTGAATTGCAACGTGCCGCTGGGCGACAACGTGGGTGTGCCGAGCAGTTGCGGCACGAGGACTTTCAAAACCGCGTTGCTGCTGACGGTGCTGCCGCCGGAATTGGTGACGGTCACAAAATAAGTTCCGTTCTGCGCGCGACCCACGTTGCCCAAAACGAGCGTGGGGCTGTTGCCGCCAACGATGTTGCCGTTCTGCCGCCATTGATATTTCAGTTGCGGAGCGCCCCCGGCGGTAACCGTCAGGAACGCGGTCGCGCCCATGTTCACCGTCTGGCTGGCCGGCTGGTTGGTGATGACCGGCGGGTCGGAGATGAAGGCAAATTGATCCACCCATCCTGCGTCCTGGCTGGCGTCGAAGGAGACGTCCTTGGAATAACGCCATTGCAAAACATTCGTGCCGGCGGCGACGGGGATGCTGACCTGCTGCCAGTCCACTTCGCCGGAGATGCTTGTCTGCGTGATGCCGTTCACACGGAATTCGAGGATGTCAAAATACTGTTCCGACGACACCTTCCACCAGAAGGTGCAGCGTCCGGACCAGTTTGTGGCCAAGGTGGTTTGCAGGATGGTTTCCTGAAGTGCGCCAATGGCACCGCTGCGCGCGGCGTCCACGCCGTCGTGGGTGGTCGCAGCCTGGCCATACCACGGCGCGTTCCCGCTGGTGGTCCAGAGCCGGTTGGTCGCGTCGAGCGCTTCGCCCAGCGGGATGGTCACGGTGAGCTTGGCGGGTTTGCTGGTGACCGCTCCGTAGGCATTGCTGGCGATGAGCCGGTAGGTGCCGGATTGTATGGGCAGGTTGGTTTTGCCCAACACAAATGAGGTCACAGTCACCGTGTCATTGGTCGCGGCGGGAAGATTTGTGCCGTTGAGCTGCCACTGATAACTCACCGGTTGCACCCCGGCCACCTTGGCGGCAAACCATACGCTCGTTGTGGTGTTGAAAATCGTCCGGTTCCAAGGCTGGACCGTGAAGGCTGGCGCGCGCGTGCCGAGCAGGCCGAAGTCGTGGTCGCCGCCGCTGGAGATCGCGATCACGTTGGCCAAATCCGAAGGCACCGCGTTGGATGCGTAGCCGGTGTATTCGTAGCCCAGCGACAAGACCGTTCCATCGGCACGCAACATGGTGCTGTGGCTGCTCGAAGCGGAAATGGAGACGACGTTGCTCAATCCGGCGGGAATGGAGACTTGACCATTGCCGTTGTTTCCCCAACCCACCACCGTGCCGTTCGCCCGCAAAGCGAGGCTGTGATATTGTCCGGCGGCAATGGCGATAACGTTCGTCGCGTTGAACGGAATGGTAGTCTGTCCGTAACTATTGTAGCCCCAACCGAACACCGTCCCGTCTGCGCGCAGGCCGAGGTTGTGGGAAGTTCCGGCGGCAATGGCCACCGCGGCATTGGTCGCCACCAGTGAATTGGTTCCTTCGCCGTAAAGGTTTTGTCCCCATGCGATGACTGTTCCATCCGATTTTAACGCCAGATCGTGATAGTCACCGCAGGCGATGGCCACGACATTGTTCAGGCCGGACGGCGGATTTGTCTGGCCGTAATAACCGTAGCCCCACGCATAAACGGTTCCGTCGGAACGCAGCGCAAGACTGCTTTGACTGCCAGCAGCGATGGCGATGACCGTCGAATTGCTCAAGGCCGAGACGTTCGTTTCACCGTAAGAAGCATAATAGTTTGCCCATGACGCGAGCTTTCCATCCGATCCAAGCGCGAAATAGTGGCCGTAATAATTCTGGTAGCCGCCGGTCGCGATGGCGATGGCGTTGGTCACGTTGACCGGCGGATTGCTTACGGCTTGGAATCCCCACGCTCTCGCGAACAGCACACGCAGACTCACCGGCGTGTTGGTGATGAAGTTGAACTGGTTGCTGACGGCGACATAATAATTGCCCGATTGAACCGCCAGCGCCGGATCCAGAACCAGCGTGTCGTTTGTCGCGCCCGGAATGGCGCCGTAATTTTTATTCGTCACCGAGAAAAACCACTGGTAGCGCAGCGGGCCGTTGCCGAGAACAGTGACGCCGAGCGAAACTTTGCTGCCCTGATAATTTGTCTGGCTGACCGGCACGCTCAAGAACACCAGCGCATTGTTGCTGATGACGGTGAGCGGCGCAGCCAGGCTCAACGCCGTGTTGATGCTGTTGCTGACGGACAATTGATAATTGCCCGCGTTGCTGAACTGGACATTGGAGATGACCAAACTGGTGTTCGTGGCGCCGGGAACGTTCGTGCCATTCAGCAGCCATTGATAGCTCAACGGTTGCGCGCCGGCAGCATCGCCGCGCAACGTCACATCACGGCCGGTGTAAGCTGTGAGACCGACGGGCGGATGCAAAATGACCGGGCTGCCGGCGTTGACCAGGGTGAGACCATGAAATGCGGGCGCGGAAACCGCGATGGAAATCAGATTGGTCAAGACTGCCGGCGGAATTTTTTCTCCGTAAAAGCTGTCGCCCCACGCCACCACGGTTCCGTCGGAGCGGATGGCCAGGCCGGAATTTTCATAATTGTTGCCGGCGGCGATGGCTACAATGTTGGTCATTCCTGCGGGAAGATTTGTTCCAGTGCCGCTGCCCCACGCGACCACCGTGCCGTCGGCTTTCAACGCCATTGCATAAGTATAACCGGCGGCAATCGCAACGACGTTGCTCAATCCACTGGGAATATTCGTCACCACACCGCCGCCGGCCACGGCTATCGTGCCATCACTCCGCAGTGCCAACGGATTATTATATCCGGCGGCAATCGCCGTCAGATGGTTCAGTCCGGCAGGGAAACCCGGAGTCAGGATGCCGCCCCAGTTGGTGAGCGTTCCTTCCGCGCGCAAGGCGCAGCCAAAATTAAATCCGGCGGCAACCGAAACGATGTTGCTCAAGGCCGGCGCAGGAATTCCATTCCAACTCACGACCGTGCCGTCAGAACGCAGTGCATAATTACCGGGCGCTGCGATCGCCACGACATTGGTCGCACTGGTAGGAATGTTCGTGACGGATCCACTGCCCCATGCGGCAATTGTTCCGTCCGTTCGCACGGCAAAACTCGCGCCAAAATTTCCCGCGACGGTAAACACGTTGCTCAATCCCGGCGGTGGCAGCGATTCGTTGGAGAGATTTCTTCCCCACGCGGCGACCGGGCCGAACGTCAGTTGCGCATCTGCGCTGACCTCAATATTCACGGCATTGCTGGCAACCAAGTGATAGAAGCCGAGATCATTTGTCCCGACCGCCGTGATAGTGTAACTCGAACTGGTCGCGCCGGGAATGTTCGTGCCGTTCAACTGCCATTGATAAGTTGGCGCGGGATTGCCCGAAGCTGCCGCTGTGAAAGTCGTTGGCAAACCGGGCGGTACGGAACGGCCAATCGGCTGCGTTGTGATCGTCGGTGGCACCAGCACGGTCAACACTGCCGCCGTGCTGTTGGTGAAGCCGGAGACGTTGGTGACGGTCAGCGCGTAACTGCCCGCGTCAGCCGTGGTGATGTTGGAGATGCTCAAAGCAGCCGTCGTCGAGCCGCTGATGCGCGCGTCATCCGACAGTGCCGAGCCGTTGAAATACCATTGGTAGCTGAACGGCGGCGTGCCGTCCACCACCGCTGTGAAGGTGACATTCGAGCCGGCAACGACTGCTTGATCCACCGGTTGCTGTATGATGACCGGCGGAAGAATGATCGCCGTCAGGCTGGCCACTGAACTGGTGGCGACACCGACGATGTTGGAAGCAACCAGTTGGTAATTGCCCGCGTCATTGGTCTGGATGCTGGCGATGTTGAGCGTCGTATTCGTTGAACCGCTGATGCGTCCGCCATCAACCAATGGCGCGTTGTTGAAATACCATTGGAAGGTGATGGGCTGGGTGCCGCTGACGGTGGTCGAGAAACTGGCATTGCTGCTGACCACCACAGATTGATTCGTTGGCTGAACCACGAATGCAGGCGGTGTCAGGTAGGTCAGGTGGAAAACCAGGTTGCCCGCATGGGCGCTGTAACCGCCGACAAGAATGGAATAGGTCGTGCCCGCTGTCGCCGGAATGATGACTTGGGAAGTCACATCGTCGGTGTCGTCGTTGCAGGCCGTTTCAGTCAACGCGTCGCAGGTGCCGGCATATACGGCCAGTCCGGTGTCGAAATCGCTCCCGAAAGTGTCCACGATCATGAGACCGCTGGATGGCGGTGTGAATTGATACCAAACGCCGTTGCCAAAGCCGGCGACACAGTCGGGAACCGGATCTCCAATCGAGGTGGCTTTCGTCGTGGACTGGGCGTTGGTGTAAGCGGCGCTGGAAATGATGATGGCGCCGCCGCACAAATCGTTGGCGACCGTTTCGATGACCTTCAGCACCGCATTGGAACTGAGGGCGGTTCCGTAAGCATTGGAGACCAGGCAACTGAACTTGCTGCCTGAATCGGACAACTGCACGTTGGTCAACGTGTAATTTGTTCCGTTGGCGCCGGGGATGGGCACGCCGCTGCGTCGCCAGAAGTAACACAGGGGCCCGGTTCCATCGGCTGTCACGCTGAACGTGGCCGTGCCATTTACCGGCACCGTTTGGTTCGTCGGCTGCGCAAGAATGGCCGGCGGCAGAGTCGGCGCCAGCACCGTCAACACCGCGTTGGAACTGAGGACCGAACCATAGGCATTGGTCACCAGCACCGCGTAATTGCCCGCCTGGCTCAACTGCACATTGGTCAATGTCAGACTGGTATTGGTTGCCCCGCTGATGTTTGTCCCGTTGAAATTCCATTGGTAACTCAAAGGCGCAGTGCCGCTAGCAGTAATGCTGAAGTTTGCCGTCCCACCCACCGCCACAGTTTGATTGGTCGGCTGGATGGTAATGGACGGCGGAGAACCTCCGAACGGCACCACGTTCTGATAGATCGAGATGGTGCCGTCATACTGGTTGGCAAAAACAATGTCCGGCCGGCCATCCTCGTTCAAATCCCCAATCGCCACCCCGTTCGGATTCCACCCCGCCGAAAAATCCACCCGCGCCGCAAATGAACTGCTCGTAAAACTGCCCGGCGTACTCGTGTTCTTGAACAGGGAAAGCTGGTCCGGTATCTGGGTCACCACCGCCACGTCCGGCTTCCCGTCCCCGTCCAGATCCCCAATCGCCACGCGGTTGGCCCAGCCACCTGCCGCAAAGTCCACTTGCGGCGCAAACGAGTTGGTCGTGATGCTACCCGGGGTGCCTGTGTTCCGATACAACGACACCGACTGCCCATCCGGCTGAGAGCCAATGACCACATCCGGCTTGCCATCCCCATCCAAATCCCCAATCGCCAGGCAATAACTGGTCGGAAGACCCGGAAAATCAACGTTGGTCGCAAATGAAATGTCCCCCAAAGTGCTGAGATTACGCAACACGGACATGGCCTGACTGCTGTTGCCGTTGTTGACCGTCACCACATCCGCTTTGCCGTCCCCGTCCATGTCGGCAATCATTACGTTTACCGGTGTGGGCCCGACGGTAAAGCTGACCGCCGGGGCAAAGGAGTTGGTAGTGATGCTGCCCATCGTGCCGATGTTCCGCAATACCGACACGGTGGTGCTGCCATAATTGGCTGTGACAATCTCCGGCTTGCCGTCCCCGTCCAAATCCTGAACGGCAACACCAACGGGCCTAGGCCCCACCGGAAAGTCCACTCGCGCCCCAAACGAGTTGGTCGTGATGCTGCCCGGCGAACACAGGTTCTGGAAAACCGAAACATTGTTGTAGTCATAGTTGGGCACCACGATGTCCAACCGCCCGTCCCCATCCAAATCCGCCAGCGCAAGCCCATTCAAACTGCCTCCAATTGTGAAAATCACCGGGGACGCAAATGAAGCCGCCTCCAGAGTCCCGTTGGTGCTGATGTTGCGATATATGTAAACTGTCGCATCATAAGCATTGGCCACAATCACATCCGGCTTGCCGTCCCCATCCAGATCGGCAATGACCATCACGCCCGGACCGCTGCCGGCGGTCAGGTTCGTCGGTCCGCTCAGGGAGGACGAACTCAGCGTGCCGCCGCCTGGGAAAGTCGGCAGGAATGGACTGTTGGCATAGGCCACCAACCCATTAACTGTCTCCGTAATCGGCGCATACGTCGCTCCCACCGGCACCGTGACCGTCAGATTCGTCACGCTGGCGGCGATAACGGTCGCCTGCACGGCGCCAAAATATACGATGTTGTTCGAAGCCACCGGACTGAAGTTGAGCCCCGAGATGGTCGCGCTGGTCCCAACAATTCCGGAGATTGGATTGAACCCGGTAATAACCGGCACCCCCGGCGGCGGCGAATTTACCGTCAGCACCGCATTGGAACTGAGAATCGAGCCGAACAGCTTGGTCACCAGCACCGCATAATTCCCCGCTTGGTTCAACTGCACGTTGGTCAGCGTCAGGATCGTGTTGGTCGCCCCCACGATGTTCGTTCCGTTGAACGCCCACTGGTAACTCAAGGGGGCTGTACCGCTGGCGGTAACGCTGAAGTTTGCAGTGCCTCCCGCCGTTACGGTTTGATTGGTCGGCTGCGTGATGATTGCAGGAGGAGCCGTAAGCGGTGGACATTTACCCCCGACGCCCGCCGCATAAATAGACTGGATTTCCGAAGCCGTCAGCGCACGATTGTAGATGGACGCCTCGTCAATCAACCCGTTGAAGAAGTACCCTGTTGACTCCGCAGTTTGTCCAATGCACAACGGCGAGCTGTTCTGGGAAATCGAACCCGTTGCCGGCTGGGAAACATCCAGCGTGCCGTCCACGTAGAGGAACATGTTGGTCCCATCGTATACGGCAGCCACGTGATGCCACTGGCCATCGTAGACGTTTCGGCTGCCATATAAGTCCCCATTGGGGCTGACACCGGTCGCGCTAAAGGTAACCGTCTTAGCCCCAGCCGTGACTTGCAATCGCCAGGATGAATTCCCCTTGGTGACAATCCCCTCCCAATTCCAATCGGCGGTCAACTGGTTGAGCTTGATCCATGTCTCAACCGTGATGCTCGAGACGAAGGTGTCCAGCAAAGGAGAATCCGGAATGGAAACGTAACTCGTACCGTCAAACGAGAAAGCCTGGCCCACTTCGCCGGACGCAAAACCAGCGCCATTTACCAGCGTCCCGTTGTTGGTGCCAGCAACGTCATTGGCATTGCCTTCCGCCGGCCACCAACCCACCAGGCCCGATGGCGCCGGGGCGCAGGACGGCGACAGATTCACCGTCAACACCGCATTGGAACTAAGGATGGAACCAAAGGCGTTGGTCACCAGCACGGCGTAGTTGCCTGCTTGGGAGAGTTGGACGTTGGGCAAAGGAGCAGGTGACGGTGGCTCGAAAGCCGGACTTTTCGCAGCCAGCAGGAAAAGTGAGACGAACAAAACCAATGTGTCGGAAAGTCGAAATTTCATGGAGACACCTCTTCTGTTTTTGGGCGATTTGAGCCGGGCTTTTAACCCAAGGATTCTTTTCATACCCAGCATAAAGGATGGCTTGCTAATTAAAAAAAATACCCGCCAAAAATCAATAAAATTCGCTCATCGGCGCCTATTTAACAGAAAAACTAATTTATAATTGTGACAACAAGCCCGTTTATTCATTGGCGGAAAAGCCACCTCTGTCTGGTGGCAACGATTGGGCCGCTTATCGTTGCACGCGCGCGCCGCCACCTTGCATCAATCTCTCTACTTCATCCTTTGAGGCCATTGAAGTGTCCCCCGACGTGGTCATCGCCAGCGCACCGTGCGCCGCGCCGTAGTCCACAGCCTTCTGCGGATCGCCGGCGGTCATCAACCCGTAGATGAAACCGGAAGCAAAACTGTCGCCACCACCAACACGGTCAAGAATTTCCAAGTCGGGATATTTTCGGCTCTCGTAAAACCTGCCATCCATCCATGCGATGGCCGCCCAGTCGTTGATTGTCGCAGTTTTTGCGGCACGAAGCGTCGTGGCGGTCGCCTTGAAGTTCGGGAACGTTTTCACCGCCGTCTCAATCATCTTCTTGAATGCGGTGACGTCAATGTGCAGCAGATGTTCATCCGCGCCTTCGATGCGGAAACCCAGACACGCCGTAAAATCCTCCTCGTTGCCGATTATCACGTCCACGGATCTGGCGATTTCCCGGTTTACTTCCTGGGCGCGTTTCTGGCCACCGATGGATTTCCAGAGCGACGGGCGGTAATTCAAATCGTAGCTGACCACCGTGCCGTATTGTTTGGCCTTTTTGACCGCTTCGATGACCAGTGGTGGCGTGGTATCGCTGAGCGCGGCGAAAATGCCGCCGGTATGCAGCCAGCGCACGCCGAGCTTGCCGAATATGTGATCCCAATCAAAGTCGCCGGTCTTGAGTTGACTCGCCGCCGTGTGGCCGCGGTCGGAAACCCCGACCGCGCCGCGCACGCCAAAACCGCGTTCGGTGAAATTCAAACCGTTGCGTGTGACACGACCGACACCATCGAACGGTAACCACTTGATGAATTCCGTGTTCACACCGCCCTGCAAAATGAAATCTTCAAGCAGATGTCCCACGTCGTTGTCGGCAAAGGCAGTGCAAACGGCGGTCTTCAGACCAAAGCACCGGCGCAGGCCACGGGCGACGTTGTATTCGCCGCCGCCCTCCCAAACCTTGAATTCACGGGCGCAGCGGATGCGCCCTTCGCCTGGATCAAGCCGCAGCATGATTTCGCCGAGCGCAATCATGTCGAATTGGCACTGGGCCTTGTCCCGCAATTGAATTGGCATAATTTTGTCAGATTGTTTGAAAACCGCGAATGGAAACGAATAAACACGAATTCAACCGGATAGGAAAGCCGCGAATTTAACTCGCGAACATTTGAAAAACTGCCGGCCGGGAAAACCGGCGGTCTAGCCCGCGCCCAAAGCGGAGTGCGCCATCAGGTTCAAGCGCGATTGCGCCTGCTTGGACATGCCCGTGAAAACAAGCGAAACATGGTAGCCGGTGTGTTTGCTGCCGGAACAGGCAATGACCACGCCGCTGCATTGAATGCGACCGTCATCGCGCGGTGATTGCAGCCCGACCGTCATTTCCGTCCACGGATTGAACGGCGTCGGGCTTCGGAATTCGATGCCGCCTTTGTGAATGACGAACGACTCGGCGGAAAGCTCCAAACGGGCCTGCCGGCCCTCCACGGTGATTTGTTGTTGGAATGAACCAGCACTCTCAAATTTTTTGGCGCTCATAGAATCACACTAAACTAACACGTCAAAGGCGATCGTCAAATTAACTATTCAAATGTAATGAATAAGATTTTACCATTCAATGACCGCCGCGCCCCAGGTCAGGCCGGCGCCAAAAACCATCATCAAAATCAAATCGCCACGCTGGATTTTTCCCGAAGAAACGGCTTCGTCCAACGCAATGGCCACCGATGCCGCCGACGTGTTGCCGTAACGGTCCAAATTGATGAACAATTGTTCCGATGTGGCGCCAAGGCGTTTGCCCACCGCGTCAATGACCCGGCGGTTCGCCTGATGCGGGATGACGCATTTGATTTTCGAAATGTCCAATTCACAACGGCGCAACGCCTCCTGTGCCGCGTGGTACATCGCCTGGACGGCGTTTTTGAAAGTCTCGCGGCCGTCCATTCGCAAATAGTGAAGTTTCGCCGCGACCGAATCCGCGGAGGCCGGACAACGGCTGCCCCCGCCGGGCATGTGGAGCAAACTGCCTTTCGACCCGTCCGCGCCCATCACCGCAGTCAAAAGCCCGTGCGAATTCGGACGGCTTTGCAGAATCGCCGCTCCCGCGCCGTCGCCAAACAGCACACAGGTGTTGCGGTCCTTCCAATCCACAATCGAAGAAAGTTTTTCCGCGCCAATGACCAGCACGGTGTCATAGGTGCGCGACATGATGAACTGCTGTCCTACTTCCAAACCGTAAATGAACCCGGAACACGCCGCCTCCAGATCAAACGCCGCCGCCCGGCGCGCGCCGATTTTTTGCTGGACGATGCACGCCGTCGCCGGAAACGGCATATCCGGCGTGATGGTGGCGACAATGATGAGGTCAATCTGGTCGGCAGTGACCCCGGCCTTTTTCATCGCACGCTGCGCCGCGTGCGCCGCCATGTCGGAAGTGAATTCATCCTTGGCCGCCAGCCGCCGCTGCTTGATGCCGGTGCGTGTGATGATCCATTCATCCGAGGTCTCGACCATTTTTTCGAGGTCGGCATTGGTCAAAATTTTCGCCGGCACATACGAGCCGACGCCGGTGATGGAACAGGTGCGGCCCTGGAAATTGTGTTTGGCGCGCGGATTATTGAATTTGGGACTCATGCGGAAACAGGAACGGAAATTTCTGCGGCGGCCAGCTTTTCATTGGCCTGCGCCATTTCACGGGCGATGATTTCGTTGACGTGATGCTGCACGGCCTCGACCGTCACGCGCAGGGCGCTGGCAATGGCGCGTTCGCGCGCCGAACCGTGCGCCTTGAACACCATGCCGTTGAACCCGAGCAACGGTGCCCCGCCGTAAACCTCCGGGTCCATGCGCCGCCGGATGGCATGAAAGGCATTTTTCGCGAGCAACGCGCCGAGCTGGCGTTTGGGATTGCGCATCAACTCACGCTTGAGCATCGAAATCATCCCCACCGCCAGACTCTCGCATGTTTTCAAAACAATGTTGCCGACAAAGCCGTCGCACACGACCACGTCCACGTGGTCCTTGAACAAATCATGTCCTTCGACGTTGCCGATGAAATTCAAGTCGAGCTGCTGGCACAATTTGAAGGCTCCGAGCGTCAGTTCGTTGCCCTTGGAATCTTCCGTGCCGATGCTGAGAATGCCCACGCGCGGTTTTTTGCGTCCCAGCACTTCACGCGAATAAACATTGCCCATCACGGCAAATTGGGCGAGGTGCAGCGGTTTGCATTCGATGTTCGCACCGGCGTCGAGCAGGACAAATTCATTTTCCTGCCGCGGAATGATCGTGGCAATGCAGCCGCGTTCCACGCCGGAGATACGGCCCAGTTTGAAAGTGGCCGCCGCGAAAATGCCGCCCGTGTTGCCGAGCGAAACAACCGCATCGGCCTGGCCGTCGTGAACAAGTTCGGCGCCGCGGCCAATGGAGCTGTCGCGTTTTTTGCGAAGCGCGGTGACGGGCCTGTCATCCATCGTCACGACTTCGCTGGCATGAACGATTTGAACGCGCAGATCATGACAGCCCGTCGCGCCAAGCGCGGACTCGATCTCCGCCTGATCGCCAACGAGAAAAAGCGTGGAGATTTTTTGGTCGGCCTCCAGCGCGCGCCGGACGCCCTCGACGACGACCGCACACCCGTGGTCGCCGCCCATGACATCTACCGCTATTCGCATAGATGAAAGAACGCGGAATGTCCGCGTCCCGGCGCAAAATCAAGTGCCCGCCGTGATGGTCAACACCTGACGGCCTTTGTAATAACCGCACGCCGGACAAACCCGGTGTGGCACATACGGCGCGGCGCATTGCGGGCACGTGCCGAGTTGCGGCAACTTCAGCACACTGTTGTAAGCACGGCGCATGCGCTGCCGGCTGTGGGACGGTTTGCGTTTTGGAACACCCATAAATTTAAATTTACAATTTTAACTTGTCTAATTCAGCCCACGCGGACGGAATCAATTTATCCTTGCCGCCGGTGTTTTTGGCCTTGCCGGTTTTTATTTTTTCCAATCCGCGACAGTCCGGTTTGCACAATGGATGCCGCGGAAATTCAAGCAGCATATCTTCACGCACATACGGCGTCAAGTCCGCGCAATCGTTGATGACGGGCACCTGTTCCTCGCCTTCGAGCGGCAAATGGCACGTCCACGGATTCAATTCCAACTCGCGCTCGAACGGTTTCAAACAGCGGACGCACCGGCACTCCAGCGTAAGCCGCAACGAGCCGCGAATCAACAGGCTGCGATCCAGCAATTGAACCTCCAACTCATGCCGCAACGGCTGCGTGACCCCAATCATTTCGTCGCGCGTGTCCAGATCCAGCTCGTCCACCGGCAATTCGCCGCGCAAAATTACGTCGTGCTCCTCCAGATGACGCAGATTGACGACGAGCGGCATGACTTAACTCCTTTTCGTCCCGGCAAATTTTTTCGTCAGGGCGTTTTGCACGTGCGCGGGCACAAACGCGCTCACGTCGCCGCCCAGCCGCGCGATTTCCTTCACGAGGCGCGAGCTGAGAAACGTGTAAGTGTCCTTGGGCATCATAAAAATCGTTTCGATGTTTTCGTTCAGCTTGCGGTTCATCAATGCGAGTTGAAACTCAAATTCAAAATCCGACACCGCGCGCAATCCGCGCACAATCGCCTGCGCTTTTCGACTCGCGACATATTCGACGAGCAGGCCGTCAAACGCGTCCGCTTCAACGTTCGGCAAATGTTTCATGGCTTTTTTCACGAGCGCGAACCGTTCGTCGAGCGTGAACAGCGGCTGTTTGCCATCGTTTTTCGCAACGGCCACGACGACGCGGTCGAATAATTTGGCCGCGCGCTGAATCACGTCCAGGTGGCCGTTGGTCAACGGATCAAAACTGCCGGGATAAATCGCTGTGCGCATCAAAATCACTTTAGCATTTACGGCAAATTTGACGAGGACGAAAACGATGCCGCAAAGTCATTTTGCCGGCGGCGTTTGCCACGGCACTTCGTAAATCCGCACGGCATCGCGAATGCCCTTGACCGTGACCGGGAACATTTCGATGCAGGTCAAGGCCAGCACCGGGTCTTCGCGCAGCAAATGGTTGTAGGTCGTGTCGCTGATGATGATGCGACCGCTGCCGGAAACACTTTCCAGCCGGCTGGCAAGATTCACTTCGCGGCCAAACACGGTGTAGTTGTATTGATGAACGTCCGAACCCATGAGGCCAACCGTCACGAGACCGGTATTGATGCCCGTGCCCAGTTGCAACGCGCGCAACGGCGGCTTGGGCGGCAGCCCCGCGGAAAGTCGCGCCCGGTTTTCAATTTCGCGCTGCGAATTTTCCGCCATGCGCCTTTGGTTCAATTCATGGATGGCGCGTTGTGTCTCAATGGCCGCCCGCACACACGCCAGCGCATGTTTCTCGTTCGGTGTCGGCGCGCCCCAAAACGCCATGACGCAGTCGCCGATGTATTTGTCCAGCGTGCCGCCATGCGTTTTCACTGCGTCGGCGACCACCGCGAGATAAAGGTTTACGGTATTGAGCGTTTCGCGCGCGGATTCGTCAAAACACGCCTCCGCCGCGGCGGAATCCAGCTGCCGTTCACGGACAAACTCCGCCACGCGTTCCTGCATTTCGTCCGTCAGCGTGGTGAAACCGCGCACGTCGGCGAAAAACACGGTCAATTCCCGGCGCGTGCCGCCGAGGGAAAGTTTTTCCGCCTGAAGCAACTCGTTCATCACGTCGGGCGAAACGATTTTGGAAAAAACTGATTTGACGCGTCGCTGTTCGCGTTCCTCAAACACGACGCGATACGTGACCAAACTCACATGCTCGACCAACATCGCACCCGCAATTGGAAACACCAGTGGCAGCCAGTAACGAAATTGCACGAAGATGAAAAAAGCGACGGCCACATAAGCCAGCAACAGCAGCAAAACCGCCGCCGAAGCCGCAAATGCCCGCATTTGCCAGGTGAGAAAAGCCGTCAGCGCACCGAGAAAAATTATCAATGCCATTTCTGTTGGCAATGATGCGCAGCGGATGAATTGGTTGGTGATGACGGAATTGGCGACGTTCCAATATTTGCTGACGAGCAGCGTATTTTTTTCCAACGGCGTTGCGCCAAGGTCCGTCAGGTCATTACCTTGCGCGGCGGAGCCGACGATGACAAGTTTGCCGCGAAAGTCATCGCTAAGTCCATTGGTTCGGTCAAGCAACCGTTGCCTGTCCTGCCAGAGCAAATTTTCAATCGGCGCGCGCAAGAGGCGCGGATCATTTGGTTTCAGCCGCCAATCAATGTAAAAATAGCCGTCACGGTCCACGGGAATCACGCGCTCAATGCCATTCGTACCGTGCAGCGTGATTCGCCCATGTGTCAGGTCCAAATCGGGGTGGGCAAGGTCGAGGTTTAATTCCAGCGCCGCGAGCACGATTCCCATGTCCCAGACGCCTTGGTCGTCAAAAGCCCGGACCCGGCGCAGAACCCCATCGGAATCCTTTTCCGTCGAAATGTCGCCGGGTGCGAGCGCATTGGTCAAAAACAAGTCGGGCGGCACAACGTCAGGCACGACGGCGAGGAGGACGTTTCCGGCATGGCGCATTTGCAACGCAAAGAAATCATCGGACTCAATGAAATTGCCATTGGCCATGGTTACTAGTGGATGGTCGGTGCGCAGTTCTCCGAAGAGCACATCGAACGCGACGGTTTTGGCGCCTTGAGCGGATAATTCTTCAACCAGCCGGCCATAAACCTGACGCGGCCAGTAGAGGCCGAAGTGGTAGCCGAGTTTGCCGCTTCGCACGGCGGTGATACTGGATTCCTCGATGGAAATAAAAGCGAGGTTGGTGGCGGCGGGCGCGGGAAATTTTTGGGCGGTGCGGACGCGCAAATCGTAGGTCATGCGCTCCAGCCGCTCAAAAAAATCAAGCCGCAGCAGCCGGACGCCGCAAACGAACACGAGAACGGAAACGGCCAGAATGACCGGCGCACGTTTGAAAGGTTTGAACTTCACCGCGCCCAATTAAACAAAAAACCAGAACAACTCAAGGCTGCTCTGGTTTCTATGAAAGGCTTCTGACGGTCCTGATGTTTCTATTGTTGCGCCGCGTCAAAACCCGAGCCACTACTATGGCTGGGACCCTTGTGTCGGTGAAATGTTCAATTGGGTCCAGTCACGTGTGAAGTTAATCTCTCCATAAACAGGAAAATATATTGTACGAAGTGCAGCAAAAATTCTATCCAAATCGCCACCCAGACCGGGTGGCAATGGACTGACGCCAAGTGGCAATGGACTGACGCCAAGTGGCAATGTACCGGACTGGCCGTTTCCCAGATTTCCTGGATCAAACTGATTGCCTGCATCTACAACCACAGTAATTGGGTTGCCATCCGGGCCGGTGATGGAAAGCACCACGGAATTTTTATACACGATAATCCGACCGTTTGCGTTAATATAGAACAGCGTGCCGCGAACGCCGGCTATGCCGTTGGGGATTTTAATGAGGTATTGGGACGCACCGGAAAATTTTTTGACGCTACAGTAGATGCCCCCCTGACGCAAATCCAGTTCCGTGTCGTTAACGGTGTCCACTCCCGTGTCGTTAACGGTCAGTTTATCAATGGCCAGCACGGTGTCGCCCATCATGCGAACGGCGTTTTGTTCCGCTGCAGGTCTGTAAGAGACATAGCCGCGCACTTTTGCATCCGCTGCCAGAGAGATTCGATCCGGTAGTGGATTATCCTGAGGCCTTAGTATTGCCTGAGGCATTAGTATTTTCTTGCCCAAAATAATGTCCACTGTTGCATCGGGACCCGTCTGAATAATGGAACCGGCGGTGAGAATTTTGCCCACCACCAGCGGATGCCATTTGCCATCTCCCAATGAGTAGCTGGCCCCGCCCACAATGCGAACCGCGGTGACCACGCCCGGCTGGATTGATGATTGTGCAACTGCGCCAGCAGCCAGCGTCAAGACAAACCCGCAAATCGCCGTAAAGACCAAAGTCTGGATGTGTTTCATAATTTTCTTCCTATTTTTTTTCTACTTGTTACTAATTTAAGGATAAACTGTCAAATGTCAACTAAAAATTTTTGCCATTTTGCGCTCAAAAACCGGGGGGCAAAACGTTCTGGCCGGAGGCATTTTCGACGAGTTTGCGCTCGGTGATTTCCAGATAGGAGGCAGCCGCTCCATTTTGCTGCCAGCGCAGCCGCAATGACCGTTCCAGCCACGGCCGGGCGGCGGCGTAATTTCCAGCCTGAACGTAATGCCACCCAATGTTCGCCGCCGTGTAATAACTGTTGGGGTCGAGCGCGTCAGCGCGGTTGAAATACGGCCCGGCCTCATCGTGCTTTTCCAGCCAGTCAAGACACATGCCGTAACGCAAATAATTGTAGCCATCATGCGGATTGAGTTTCATGCCGCGCGCATACCATTGCATCGCCGTTTTTGCCAGGTCTTCGTAATTTTGTCCACCGTCGAAACTTTGGACCCGATAGGCTTCGCCGATGTTGTAGGCCGTTTCAAAATTCATCAACTCGACGTCAAATGCTTTTTTTAAATTTGCGGCCTGCGCTGGTGAATAAACCGGCGACTGTTCCGCCCGTGCCAGCCAGACCGCTTCCTGCCCACGACGCCAGCCCTGGCAGCCCAAATAGGCAACACCTGCAACCAGCACCAAAGTGGCGAGCATTTTGACGGGCAAGCGCGCGCCCAGCCAGTGACGCTCCGTGGCAAACCGCAGGTTACCGCTCAACAACGCCAGCAACGTCACACCGAGAATTGCATTGGCCGGAATGTGCAGATTGAAATCCACCATCGAATGCACTGCCAGCGCGAACAATCCGGCGGATGCGCCGAGGAAAAAAGCGAAGCGATTGCTCATGCCGCGGCCAAAATCATTTTCCGACGGGCGGACATATTTCCACGTTTTCCGCAATCCCGCACCGAATGTCACCATGCCGGCGAGCACGATGATTCCGCCCGCTGCGCCCCAATCGGCCAGCAGGTTCAAGTAATCATTGTGCGCGCGGTCGGGACTCATCTGGACACTTTCCGGACGATATTCCCGGAAACGATAGTCGTAATGCGCCGGCCCGACACCCCACCAAAAATGATCCCGCCACATCTGTTCCGCCGCCGTCCAGATGTCGAGGCGGACCGCAAGGTTAAGTTCCCCGGTTTCCCCGGGTGTTCCCACGCGGCGCATGTAACTGAGCGTCTTCGACAAATAATTGGTGACGAAAACCGTTCCCCCCACGGCCAAAACGACCAAAAGCAAAAAGGCCGGCAACCGGTGGTTGCGATGAAAAATCAATATTCCCAAAAGCACCAGCAACGCCACGACAACTGCCACCCAGCCGCCGCGCGAAAACGTCACAACCATCCCCGCCAGCATGACCAGAGCGGAGTAACCGAGCAAAATCCGGACGACCGGCTTCATTCGCCCCACCAAAACGTAAGCCGTCGCCAGCGGCAGAAGCATTTCCAGAAAGCCCGCGAAATTGTTCGGTGAAATGTAAGTGCCCGAGGCTCGCCCCAGATAAGGCGATACATAATCCCAGACCCGATTCGAGTGCGTCAAAAATTGGTAAACGGCAAAGCACGAAATCCCCATCGCCAGAAAAATCAGCGTGAAACTGATGATTTGCACCGATTCCTGCCGGTATAAATTGTTGACGACGGCAAAAAACACGAACGCATACATCAACATCCGGATCATTTCCAGCCGCGCGACGTATTCGATGTCCGCCGTGAGATAACGTCCGATGGCAAGGGCCGCGAACGCCAGCACCGCCCAACCCAGCGGCGGCCAGAGCAATTGTGGTTTCGGGCTGATCCACAATCGCAGCGCCCACACGAGCATCACGGCCACCGTCAATCCTTGAATGACGAGAAATTCCGGCGTGTCCACCGCGCCCATTGCCAGCGGGCCAAAAACCAGAATGCCGAGCACCAAACCCAGAATGCCCCGCTCGCACCAGCGATCCAATGTTTCCCGATTCATCCGATTTTTAATATGCCCGAATGGTTCCTTCGTGACTCAGCGGTATGAAAATTCCGCTGCCGACGTATTCCAATTCAATGGCCGTCAGGCGCGCGCCGCTGAGATAACCCGTCGTGCCGGTTGTCGTGCTGCCTTGTGATGAAGTGTAAATCTGATTTCCATTGGCTACCAACACGAGCTTGCTGCCGTCCGCCGAGGAAGCCACCCCCGTCCATGACGCCGTCGGCAGGCCCATACGTTGCGCCCACGTGGTGCCGGAGTTATTTGAAGTGTAGACATTACCGCTGCTCGCCACTGCCACCAGCCGCGAACCATCCGCTGACGAAGCGACCGAAGTCCATGTCCCGCTTATGGATGAATTGCCTATCCATGTTGTGCCAGAATCGGAAGAAATGTAAAGTTGACCGCTGCTGACCGCCGCGATCAACCGGTTTCCATCTGCGGAGGATGCCACCGCCGTCCAATTCCGGCTGCTGTCACGCGCCACCCAATTGCCGCCGGAATTGATCGAAGTCCAGATTTGCCCGCCATAAACCGCCGCGGCCAGTTTGGTGCCGTCCGCCGAAGAGGCGACGGAGGAACAAAATGAAACCGCCAGGGTGCGGCTCCAACCCACACCCGAATTGTTTGAAATATAAGCCCCGGGATTTCCGGCCGAAGCCGTGCCATAAACCGCCGCGACCAGTTTGGTGCCGTCCGCCGACGATGCCACCGAAACCCACTGCCGCGTGCTGTCGTGTGGCGCCCACGATCCGCCGGAATTGACCGAGGTGTAAATGTTGCCGAACAAACTGGCGTTGTCGCCCACCCCTGCGACCAGTTTGGTACCGTCCGCCGACGATGCAACGGACGACCAGTTGCGGCCACTGTCCCGCGGCGTCCACGTCACGCCAGAATCCGCTGAAGTGTAAATCTGCCCACCTTTCACGGTGGCGACAAGTTTGCTGCCATCTCCTGATGACGCGACGGCAGACCAATTGGCGGTTGAACCACGCGCCGTCCAACTCGCACCGATGCTGTCGGAAAGATTTCCAGCGAGAATCGTTTGATTGTTGGCCTGCGCGATGATCCAGCCCGCCGCGCCCACGCCCGCCACGCGGAACGTGTCGCCGACGCTAAGCGACGGCGGCAACGTGATCGTCACCGGATTCACGTCATTGGTGCAGATGTAACCGACATTGGGCTGGGCTAGAGTATTAATTCCCGGCACGATCACCCAGAAGAACGCGCCCGGCACGTTGGTCAGCCCGTGGCCGGCGCCGGTGAAGTTGGTGGCGGAAACGGCGCCGGCGAAATTCAAGTTGGGATTGCTTTGCATCGCCACGTTCGCGGACAGCCGCGCGTCCGGCAACGTGCCGGTCAGACTCGTGGCCGGAACATTTATCAATCCGCCGGCGTTACCCGTAAACGCGCCGGAAAAAACGTTCAAGGAATTATTCGCCGTCACCACGCCATTGAATGTGTTCGAGGCAGTGAAAATCTGATTGCTATCGAGGAATGCCACGTTCGGCGGCAGATTCGTGGCGCGGATCGTGCCGATAATGTTCGTTCCCTGCAACGGCGCGGTCAGAAAAACCGCGTTCGACGCGCTGGTCGCGTTGATGGCGCGGATGGCATACGGTGTCGAAGTGATTTGCTGCAACGGCGAAAGCGCGGTGTAGGCGTTCGTGTCGCCGAAAGCACGGACGGCGATTTGCAGCCAGCGGTCGCTGCCGTCAAAAATCGTCGCGCCAAAATTCAGCGTCACGATGAAAGAGCCGTTCGTCACGCCGACGGATGAATTGGTGAGCGGCGCGGAGACGACGTTGCTGCCCGAGTCAAAAAGCCGGAACCGGAAATCGTAAATGCCGTTGGCGGGCGCATTGCTGCTGCTCAACTGCCCTTGATAGGTGAACGCCGTTGTCTGCGCCCGCGCGGCCAGCGCCAGGAACAAAAACGCCGCCACAGCATAAAAATTGAACTTCATGTGAATGAGTTTATCATAACCGCGTATTTCAACAAGCTGCAATGACTCCGCTGGACAAAGCCGTTTGTCCGGTTAGCCTTGAAGGATTATGACCGATCTGCGTTACAAGAAACTGGCGAAGCTGCTCGTGAATTATTCCACCCAGATCAAAAAGGGCGACCGCGTGCTGCTGGACATGATTGATGTGCCCGACGAATTTTCCATTGAACTCATGCGCGCCGTCCGCGCCGCCGGCGGCACGCCGCTGGTCGAAGTCCGCCATACGCGCATTTCGCGCGAAATGGTGCGCGAGACGAACGAAAAACACGCCGCACTGCTCCGCGATATCGAACTGTTCCGCATGAAAAAGGTCCAGGCCTACATCGCCATTCGCGGCAGCCTGAACGCGAGTGAAAACGCCGACGTGCCGTCCGACCGCATGTCGCTTTACTCCCGCATCACGCGGCCGGTGCTGGATTATCGCGTCAACCGGACGCGCTGGTGCGTGCTGCGCTGGCCGACGCCGAGCATGGCCCAGGCCGCCGGCATGAGCACCGAGGCGTTTGAAAAACTGTATTTCGACGTTTGCACGATGAATTACGCGAAAATGGCGCGCGCGATGGTTCCGCTCGAACGCCGGATGAAACGCGCCGACCACGTCCATCTCAAAAGTCCCGGCACCGACCTCACCTTCAGCATCAAGGGCATCGGCGCGAAAATGTGCAAGGGCGACCGCAACATTCCCGACGGCGAAGTGTTTTCCTGTCCGGTGAAAAATTCCGTGAACGGCGTGATTCAATTCAACACGCCGACGATTTATGCCGGAACAAAATTTGAAAACGTCCGGCTCGAATTCAAGGATGGCAAAGTGGTCAACACGGCGGCGAACAACACGAAACGGCTAAATGAAATTTTGGATACCGACGCCGGCGCGCGTTACGTGGGCGAATTTTCACTTGGGTTCAATCCCTACATTTTGAATCCGATGTGCGACATTTTGTTCGACGAGAAAATCGCCGGTTCGCTGCACTTCACACCCGGCCAGGCTTACGAGGAATGCGACAACGGCAACCGCTCGGCGGTGCACTGGGACATGGTGCTGATCCAGCGTCCCGAATGGGGCGGCGGTGAAGTGTGGTTCGACGGTGAACTGATCCGCAAAAACGGACTGTTCGTGCCGAAGGACTTGAAGCCGCTGAATCCGGCGAATTTGAAATAATCTTCTACGCCGTATCTTTGAGCAGCGTCAGAAATTGTTTCATCGCCGGCGAAAGCACCTTGTTCTTTTTGTAAATCGCGGCGATCGGACGGTAAAAGCTGCCGTCCTCAATCGGCACGGCGGCGAGCGTTTGCTTGGCGACTTCCTGTATGACCGTGCCCTGCGGCACAATCGAAATGCCCGCGTCAATTTCCACCGCGCGCTTCACCGTTTCGATGTTGTCGAATTCCATGGCGTATTTCGGGTCCACGCCGTGCTCCTTCAAAATTTTGTCCAGCGCCTTGCGCGTGGGAATGTCCGGCTCGAAACCAATGAACTTCTGCCCGGTCAGCGCCTTGAGCCGGATGGATTTCTGCCGGGCAAACGGATGCTGCGGATGGCAGATCAACACCAGGGGGTCTTTGTGCAGCGCAACGATTTCGAGCTTGGAGTCTTTGGCCGGATACACGACCAGCCCCATGTCCACGACGTTGCTGAGCACGTCATCATAAACCTGGTTGGCGCGGCGGTATTCGACATGGACGTTGACGGTGGGGTAGCTCTTCAGGAATTTTTTGATATACGGCGGCAAATCGTGCAGGCCGATGCTGTAAATGGTCGCCACGCGAATCGTGCCGGAAATAATGTTCTTCAATTCCTGCAATTTGCTGTGCAGCGATTCGTAGGTCTGGATGATTTGTTTGCTGAAATCGTAAAGCATCTGGCCTTCGCGCGT
>DAIRTX010000061.1:0-2827 GCA_036803685.1 Verrucomicrobiota bacterium
CTACCACACCCCAGACGTTTAACCAAACCGCTATTAGCCCGCCGGAAGCAGGTTTGGCCAAGGATGTCGATTTGGATTTGACAGACACCAATACCGCTTCAATTTGGTGTTGCCCGGACCTTTTAGATTATGGGACATCCTACAATGCCAACCCCGGCGGAACTGGGGGGCCTCAATGGCAAATCGGTTATCAGTATTTTGGCGGCATCTATTGGTGGTATAATAAGTATTACACGGGCATTAAGTCGGCCAGTCCGATAAAGTTGGGCAATTCTAAACCGACTTGGGTGCTCGCGGCGGATTTGATTTGCAAATATACGGGAGGCACTGGAAATCCGTGGGGGGCGAGTACTCGCCCGCCGGGGACAAGCAATGGTTTAGTTGCCCATCAGCGGCCAAACGCGCGATTCCCCGATGGCGGCAACCATCTGACAGTGGACGATTCCGTGCACTGGATCAAATTTGAAAACACTTTGGCAATCACGACTTTTTGGGTCGGTACCTATAATTACTATTTCTATCAAGAAGACCTTGGCTCGATGAATCCCGCCTTCGCTTCTGGGTTACTAGCGCAGGGTCCCTAGTTCCACAAAAAGTAGTTATGCTGCCTAACCAGTCACGAGGCTGTGTGAAAACTCCTCGACGACCCGACGCGCCGAAAAAGCGACGCTCACATTTTCGTTATGGCGCATTTTTATTTTCAGTGAAGGTGATTCGAACCACTTTTTCGTTCTTCAAAATGACTGAATCCGAGTTTTCACACAGGCTCTCACTGGAGCCAACTCCGATAAACAACATCGCGAGCAGGCAGCCGGTTGGCGCTTTCGTTTCCCGACAAGTCGGGATTGACATCGCAGGCCCGGCGTGGCTCAGTTCTGGACGCTAGGCAAAGAAGAAGTTTCAGTTCACCCATAAAGCATATGCCAAAGTACGTAATCGAACGCGAAATCGCGGGAGCGGGGAAGCTCACGCCGGACCAGCTACAGGGCGTCGCCCAAAAGTCCTGTGGCGTCATCAAGAAGATCGGACCGCAAATCCAGTGGCTCGAAAGCTATGTGACCGACGACAAGATCTATTGCGTGTATATCGCCCCAGATGAGGCGACAGTGCGCGAGCATGCGAAGCAGGGAGGCTTCCCGGCGAACCGTGTTTCCGAAGTGAAAGCGATTATCGATCCAACAACCGCGGAATGCTAACAAGTCGCCGGAACCAACTCCGATGAATCGCGAGCGGGCTCCGATAAACAACATCGCAAGCAAGCAGCCGGTTGGCGCTTTCGTTTCCCGACAAGTCGGGATTGACATCGCAGGCCCGGCGTGGCTCAGTTCGTTAGGCGTCATTCGCACATCGAAAGTTTCAAGCTTAATCATGAACAGAATAACGATTATACTTATTGCAGCCGTCACCGTAGTCGCCGGATGTTCCCGCCCCGGGATTAAAGGCGACGGAGTAATCAAGACCGAGGACCGCTCGATTTCTGATTTTTCCAAGGTCGTGGTCACGGGCGGTTACCAGATTAAATGGTCCAGCGGCAAAGCCAGGCTCAACATTTCCACCGACCAGAACCTTCTTCCGCTTGTCAAAACGGTCGTCAGCGGCAACACTCTGAAAATTGGCTCGAAGGAAGATCTGGCGCCGACCAAAAACATTACGATTATTCTTTCCAGCGCATCTCTGGCGGACGTGCAATTGTCTGGCGGCATTAGCTTCAAGGCCAGCCGGCTCTCCGGCCATGACCTGAAGCTTGAATCCACCGGTGCGTCGAACATCAGCGTTGATGGTTCCGTTGCGAATCTGGAAGCGAACCTGACAGGAGCAAGCAAGCTCAATGCGAAATCTCTGCAGACTCAAACCGCCACGTTATCACTTCTCGGCGCTTCGGACGCCGATGTCACCGTCACCGACACCCTCAAGGTATCCATTATAGGTGCAGGCTCGCTCACTTATTACGGCAACCCAAAATCGGTAGTGAAGAACATTACTGGTGCGGGAAGCATTCGGCATCGGCCATGACGCCTCCTATGAGGGTTCAGATGTCAAGCGTTAGGTAAAAGGTTTCATGTTTTCTTTTCTTAAAAGCGTTTTTGTTTTTCCCGCAGCGTCTCCGTCCGTATCTGCGTTCCCCGGTTGGGGGAAGCTCATCCTCCAATCCGTGCGTCGGCTCCAGGGCGCGAGCGGGCGGCATCGGGGCTGGCGCTTGGGCTTGTTATTCGTTTGATCTTATGTTTATCTTTGATATAACTTAACCATCATCCACCAAACAAGGAGACATTCCCATGCGCAAACTGATTCAGATTCTAAGTTTACTGGCAATCATCAGCCCGGCGGCGGCCCAACCGACCCGCACCGAGGTGACCAATGCCACCACCGCCGCCCTGGATTCCAAACCGAACAGCGACACGGTGCCGGATGTTTATGTGCTCAGCGGGCAATTCGACCGGGTCCTGGTATTGCGCTTCAAAAATCAAGCCGACCTGCTGGCCGGCCTGGAGCGCATGGTCAAGGAGCACAAGATCCGGAACGCCGTGATCCTGTCCGGCATCGGGTCGGTCCGGAGTTATCATTACCACACAGTCAGCAATGGCACCTTTCCCTCCAGGAACATCTTTGTGAAGAACCCCGCTGGCCCGGCCGACATCGTGGGCATGAATGGCTATGTGATTGATGGCCGCGTCCACGCCCACATCACCCTGACCGACCCCGACAAGGCGTTCGGCGGACATCTGGAGTCCGGGACCAGCGTGTTCACCTTCGCGGTCGTGACGGTTGGAGTCTTCAAGGACGGAATTGACCTCAGCGGGGTGGACGACAAGAACTATCGGTAGGC
>DAIRTX010000061.1:2927-22098 GCA_036803685.1 Verrucomicrobiota bacterium
TTTTCCATTCCGCAAAAACTTTCAGCGCTTCGTTGCGGAACAGTTGTTTCATGGGAATTTTGCGGCGTGAAACCGGCAGGGCGGCTTCGCGGTAAAGAAAATCGTCATCGAAACCAATGGCCGCCGCGTCGCGCCGCGTGTTGGCGTAATAAATCTTTCGCAGCCGCGCCCAATAACCCGCCGCCAGACACATCGGACACGGCTCGCAACTCGCGTAAAGCTCGCAATCGTCGAGCTGGAAGGTCTTGAGCCGGCGGCACGCTTCACGGATGGCGATGACTTCCGCGTGCGCCGTCGGGTCGTTGGCCGAAACAACCTGATTCCACCCACGCCCAACGATTTTGCCGCGGCGCACCACGACTGCGCCAAACGGCCCGCCGTGATTGCCGCGCATTTTTTGGAGCGAGAGACGGATGGCCTCGCGCATGAATTGTGTTTTCATCAAAAAAGTCCGGCGGCGTTCTTCGCGGCGGATAAAAATTTTCCGCGTTTCAACACGTTTATCAGCCGGCCGCGCGACCATTGGCGGAGCCGGTAAATCGTGGCGAATGTAAAATCCGGCGCCGCCCCACCCTGCCCGCCGATCCATTCCGCGCCGCGCCGCACGTTGTCCATCAGCCACGCCGGCAACCGCGCGTGATACGGATTGCGCCGGACTTCGCCGACGTGACACGCCAGCGCCGCGACGAGATCACCCACGTCCTCCACGCTCGATTCGACGAGCAGATTGGGATCGGTCATTTGTCCCCAAAATTCCGTTTCGACGACATGGCACTCGAAACCGGCGGGCAACGTTTTAAGCGCATCCAGAACCAAAAAATGGGTGCCGATGTGCGTCGGGTGCCGGTCGTTTTCGTGCGGAACAAAAATCGCGCGCGGCTGCTGTTCCGCCAGAATTTCGGCAACGATTTCCACCGCCGCCCGCCACGACGGGCAATTTTCCCGGCGCGCAACCGGATTGATATCCTCCCAATCCGCCACCGCCAGGCCGAAGCCGAGGAAATCGCACGCGGCCCGCAATTCACGCAACCGCTCCGTGCGCCGCGCGATTTTGCCGCCCAGCGTCACGGCAACGTTGATGACGTTCCACTTCGCTTCACGCAACAGCCGCAACGCCAGTCCGCCGACGATGCACTCGTCGTCCGGATGCGGCGAGAAAATCAATGCTTTCGGCGCGTGGTCCGGCACCTTTCGATGCCGCGGGAATTTTTGCGGACGACCCGGCGGCAACTTTTTTCCGCTTTGGAAAAGCCGCGCGTGTTCAACGACAAATTTTTGAAACGGATTCACAAATTCAACTGGCGCTGATTAAACACGGTCAAAACACGGATGAACAGAAAAGATTCCCCTCACCCGTCGCTGCGCGACACCCTCTCCCCGCCCGGCGGGGAGAGATTTCCCCGATAGAAAAATGTCGCGCATCGAACTCCTGAACCGTAGCCACCGACGTGAGTCGGCGCTGACTTTCGTTGGACTCAAAGTGCGCGGACTGATCCCGCCATGCGGGACGGCTACGAGGTTCAGGGGAGAGGCGCGATTATTTTTATTCGTGTTCAACCCAAGTTTCATCCGCAGTTGAATTATTTCTGCTTTGTCGTTGCACCACCAAAAAGCAATCGCAAACTGTTCATCACCACGACCACCGTACTGCCTTCGTGGCCGACCACGCCAATCGTCAGCGGAATTTTTCCGAGCAGCGCGAACGAAACCAGCACCACCACCGTGCCGAGCGAAATGACAAGATTTTGGCGAATGATGAGGCGCGCGCGCTGGCTCAGGCGAAACGCGGCGAGAAAATTTTCCAACCGGTCGTGCATCAGCACCACGTCCGCCTGCTCCAAAGCCGCGTCCGCCCCGCGTGCGCCCATCGCCACGCCAATGTGCGCGGCGGCCAGACTCGGCGCGTCGTTCACGCCGTCGCCGATCATGGCGACCTTCCTCCCCTGCCCGCTCAACTCACGAACCGCCTCGACTTTTTGTTCCGGTTTTAACTCGGCACGCACGTCATCCAACTTTAATTTGTCGCGCAAATGTTCGGCGGTCGCCTTGCGGTCGCCGGTCAAAACCACGGTGCGCAAGCCTTCGTGGCGCAAGGCTTCCACGACCGATGCGGCTTGGGGACGGATGTCGTCGCGCAAAATGACGCGGCCCAGAAGATCACCGTGTGCGATCCAGACTTCGGAGAGGCCGGCGTCGGTTTGGGTTCCCGTTGAGTTTGGGCTGCGCGGCAGCGCAGCCCTACCATCGTTGGTAGGGCGGAGCTGCTGCTCCGCCCCATCAGTATGCGCGTCTTCAACCCACTCGCGTTTGCCCAGGAAAACCTCCTGACCATCGAGCTTCGCCTTCAGTCCATGGCCGGTGACGGATTCAAATTGCTCGAAGGCCACCAACTCAAGCTGCTGCTGTTTGCCGTGACGCGTTATTGCGCGGGCAAGCGGATGCGTGGAAAGTTTTTCGAGCGAGTAAGCCAGCCGCGCAATTTCGGCTTCGCGTCCGGACGGAAAACTTTCGATTTTTTCGACGCGCAATTCACCGGTCGTGAGCGTGCCGGTTTTGTCGAGCGCGACGACGTTGACCTCGGCGAGTTTCTCCACCGCCGCGCCGCCGCGGAACAGGATGCCGTGGCGCGCGCCCCAGGCGATGGCTGCGAGCACGGCGGACGGGATGGAAAGCACCAGCGCGCACGGCGACGCGACCACGAGCAGGGTCATGGTGCGGTAAAACGCGCTTTGCGATTCGATGGCGGACTCAAACGGCGCGAGCCGGAAGCCAAGCCACCAGACAAAAAACATCGCGAAGGAAAGTCCCAGGGCGGCGTAAGTGTAGTAAGTGCTGACTTTATCGGTGAACTGTTGAGCGGGCGCTTTGCGCTGCTGGGCTTCCTTGATGAGCGTGACGATTTTTTGCAGCGAACTTTCGGCAGCGGGCCGCGTAACGATGGCTTCGACCGCACCCCAAAGATTGATGGTGCCGGCGAGCGTGGCGTCGCCGACGTTCTTCTCGACCGGCGTGGCTTCGCCGGTGAGATTCGATTCGTCCGCGGCGGTGCCGCCTTTGGCGATTTCCGCGTCCACGGGAAATTGCGCGCCGGGCTTGATGAGCAAACGCATTCCGCGCGTGAGCTGCTCGACTTTGACCTCGCGCTCGTGCCCCTGGGCGTCAAGCACGGTGGCGACTTTCGGCGCGTCGCGGAAGAGCGAACGGATTTCCTTTTGCGTCCGGCCGAGCGCGTAATGTTCGAGCGCGCCGGAAAACGAAAACAAAAACAGCAGCGTCGCGCCTTCGGCCCACGCACCGATGCCGGCAGCACCGGCGGCGACGAAGATCATGAGAAAATGCACGTCGATGGTGCGTTTTTGGAGACGTTCCCAAACTTCTTTCGCCGGATAAAAACCGCCCGCGAGATAGGCAAAAACAAAAGCCGCCACCGACCAATGACCGGCCAACAAAAAATGCGCGGTCAACCCGAAGACGCTGCAAAGGATCGCGGCGGCAAGTTGCGGTTTCCATTCGTCAATCTCCTGCGCGTGTTCAAGAAATTCGACGTCGCGCTGTACGACCTTGGGAAACGGAATGTCGCGCCAGCGCCAGAATTTCGGCGCGGTCGGGCAAGTGACGCGGGCGATGGTGGTCGTCTGGCCTTCATTTTGGATGGTGATTTTTTTTCGCTCGGTTTCGGACAACGGCCGGTCGCAATCCCGGCAATCGTCCTGGCCGGCGAGCAGGGCGCAATGGCGTTCGGCGGAGACGGATTGCGCCGCTTCAAATTCCCGCGTGATGCGATCGGTAAGCCTCCCGACATCCGTGCGGCCCAGCGTGGCGACGGAGATTTTTTGGTGCGCGCGGTCAATCGTCACCGCTTCGAGCGCCGGTTCCTCGGCGAGCGTGTCCGCGACGGAGCGCGCGAGGCACTGGCCGGCTTCGCCGCCGCGCCCGGGAGATTTTTCCAGCGATGAATTCATGGCTGAATCACTGTTAGCATACCGTCGGACGCGGCGCGACGCAAAAGACGGGAACTTGGCTTTGCGACAGGAACGCCGCCTTCATGCGGCAGCGGACACGTGTGATTGAACCTCCTGCCGGATAAATCCGGCGTTCCTTCCAAAACGACACGGAGTTCCTATCGCAGTGCACCGATGCGCCCAAGGGCAGGGCGAAATGCAAATTTGGTCTGTTCAAACCGTCATGCTTCTGGCAGTTTATCCGGACTTTATTTGGCATAAATGACGCACAATATGACAAGCACAATGGACACCGCACCGACTTCAAACCAAAAGGTTCTCACCTGGGTCAAGCAAATGGCCGAACTCTGCCAGCCGGAGCGCATTCACTGGTGTGACGGTTCGGACGCGGAAAATCAGGCGCTCTGCGACCAGATGGTGAAGAGCGGCACCTTCATCAAACTCGACGCCAAAAAACGTCCGGGCTGTTACCTTGCCCGCTCGCATCCCAGCGACGTGGCGCGCGTCGAAGACCGGACATTTATATGTTCCAAGACCAAGGACGAAGCCGGCCCCACGAACAATTGGGCTGACCCCGCCGAGATGAAGCAAAAACTTCTTGGCCTGTTCAACGGGTGCATGAAGGGACGAACCTTGTACGTTATTCCGTTTGCCATGGGACCCTTCGGCTCGCCCATTTGCAAAATCGGCATTGAAATTTCCGATTCACCTTATGTTGTCGTCAGCATGCGCATCATGGCGCGCATGGGCCAGGCGGTGCTCGACAAGCTCGGCGCGAACGGTCCGTTCATCCCGTGCCTGCACTCCGTGGGGGCGCCGCTCAAGCCGGGCCAGGCCGACGTTTCGTGGCCCTGCGAACCCGATCCAAAGAACAAATACATCGTTCATTTCCCCGATGAGCCTTTGATCTGGTCTTACGGCTCCGGTTATGGCGGCAACGCGTTGCTCGGCAAAAAATGCCTCGCGCTCCGCATCGCCTCCACCGTCGCCAAAAAAGAAGGCTGGATGGCGGAACACATGCTCATCCTTTGCGTCACTTCGTCCCGCGATGGCGGGAGCAAAAAGTATTACATCGCCGCCGCATTCCCGAGTGCCTGCGGCAAAACCAATCTGGTGATGATGCAACCGGCGTTGCCCGGCTGGAAAGTCACGGCGCTCGGCGACGACATCGCCTGGATTCGCGTCGGCAAGGACGGACGGCTTTACGCGATGAATCCGGAAAGCGGCTTCTTCGGTGTCGCGCCCGGCACTTCAATGAAATCGAATCCAAACGCGATGATTACCACCGCCAAAAACACCATTTTCACCAACGTCGCGCTGACACCGGACGGCGACGTTTGGTGGGAAGACATGGGCGTACCCGCACCCGCGAAAGCGATTGATTGGGAGGGCCAGGCATGGACGCCGGATTCCGGACGCAAAGCCGCGCACCCGAACTCGCGCTTCACCTCGCCCGCGTCGCAATGTCCGGTCATTGATCCCGACTGGCAAAATCCCGAAGGCGTGCCGCTCTCGGCGATTCTATTCGGCGGACGCCGCCCCAACACGATTCCGCTGGTGAACGAAGCGTTTGATTGGGAACACGGCGTGTTCATGGGTTCAGCCTGCGGTTCGGAAACCACCGCCGCCACGTTCGGCCAGGCCGGTGTGCTGCGCCACGATCCGTTCGCCATGCTGCCGTTCTGCGGTTACAACATGGGCGATTATTTCGCGCACTGGCTTTCGTTCGCGCAACGCACCGACCGCGCCAGGCTGCCCAAAATTTATTTCGTGAACTGGTTCCACAAGGACGCGAACGGCAAATTTCTCTGGCCCGGTTACGGCGAAAACAGCCGCGTGCTCAAATGGATTTGCGAACGCGCCGAAGGCACGGGCAAGGCGCAAAAAACACCCATCGGGAATCTGCCGGCCGCCGACGCGCTTGATTTATCCGGCCTGAACCTGCCCGCCGACGGCCTCAAGCAACTGCTCGTGGTGGACGTTGCGGGCTGGAAAAAAGAGGCTGAAGGCGTGGCTGCGAATTACGCCCGGCTTGGCAGTCATTTGCCGAAAGCGCTGAACGACCAACTTGACGGCTTGCGGAAGCGCCTCGGATAAAACTTGCATTTCAGGCAATTTGGAATTAAATCTGCCAAAAACCCATTCACCAACCATGAAAAATCATTTCTCAATTCTGGCTTCAACAATTATTTGCCTGGGACTCCTTCCGGCGTATTCGCAATCCGGCCCGCCGGGCGGCGCTCCGGGCGGACCGCATTTGGGCGGTGCCACGGGCAAGCTGTTTGGCGACAACCAGGCTTTCTCCGCCGGGTTGGAAATGCAAACCACGGACGTTTCCAGTAATACCATCACCATACTCGGCAAAATCAGCTTCGACACGGGCAAGTCCCGTTTCGAGTTCAACCTGACCGACATGAAGGGCGGCCAGATGCCTACGAACGCCGCCACCCGGATGAAATCCATGGGGCTGGATGAGACGGTGGCGGTCGCGCGCCCGGACAAAAAGGTCAATTACCTTATTTATCCGGGACTGCAAAGCTACGTCGAGATGCCACCGCCCAAAGCCGACAGCGCCCCGACCACCGGCGACTACAAGGTGGAAATCACCGAAATCGGCAAGGAGACCGTGGACGGCCACCGCTGCGTGAAAAACAAGTACATCGTCACCGACAAGGAAGACGTCAAGCATGAATCCACCGTCTGGAACGCGACGGACTTGAAAAAATTCCCAGTCAAAATCCAAACCACCGAAAGCGGCGGCGACGTGACCATGCTGTTCAAAAACGTCATGCTCGGCAAACCCGCCGCCAGCCTGTTTGATCCGCCCGCCGCCTTTAAGAAATACGACAATATGCAGCAGATGATGCAGCAGGAAATGATGAAACGCATGGGCAGTGGCATGGGCATGCCCCCGGACCATCCATAACGGATCAAATCAAAAAGTTTTTGGCAGGGCCGGCACGTTGTCGGCCCTTTTTAATGGCCGGAACACGTTACTCCCCGTGTCGAAGACCGGCAGAATTTTAGCCCAGAAGCGATCTCGCCTTGGCCAGCGCCTCATCCAGTTTGCCGGCGTCCTTGCCGCCGCCGCGGGTCCCGCATGGCGGGATCCGGCGGCCTGACTAGCCGAGCATTTTGTACGCTGCCTGAAGGGCTTCATCAAGTTTGGCGGCATCCTTGCCTCCTCCTCGCGCATTGTCAGGCCGGCCGCCGCCCTTGCCGCCGACAATCGGGGCAATCTGCTGGATGATTTTGCCGGCCTGAACTTTCGCCGTGAACTCAGGCGTGACCGCGGCGACCAGCGCCACACTTCCGCGTTGCGGGCCGCCGCCCAGAACGATGACCCCTTTGAAGCGGCTCTTCAGTGAGTCGGCCACCGCCTGAAGGAAATCGCCGCCCACTCCGCCGAGGTTGTGAATGATGGCCGGTATGCCGTTGACGGTCTTGATTTCCTCAAGCAGGAGACTGGCGGCGTTGGAAGCTTCGCGCTGTTGCGCCACCTTGAGTTGCTTCTCCATCGCTTTTTGGTGTTCAAGCAACGACTCGATCTTCTTTTCCAGCTCGTGAACCGGTGAATTGATCTTGCCCGCCAGCGATTTGATGAGTGCGAGTTCGTCCGTGACCTCGCGATAAGCTTCGAGTCCGGCAACAGCTTCGATGCGTCGCACGCCGGCGGCGATGGCGTTTTCGCCCACGATGCGGAACAGGCCGATCTCGCCCGTCGCGCGCGTATGCGTGCCGCCGCAAAGTTCCATCGAATAACCGTTCAGCTCCCCTGCCCGGCCGCCAATTTGGACGACGCGGACGGTGTCGCCGTATTTGTCGCCGAAGAACTGCATCACATCCTTGCGCGATTTCACGTCGGCATGCGGAACTTCCGTCCATGATACGCCGGCGTTTTCGAGGATGCGTTCGTTGACGAGTTTCTCGACGTCAGCGACCTGCTGCGGCGTGAGCGGCGCGCTGTTGAAATCGAAGGTCAACTTGTCCGGACCGACAAATGAACCTTTCTGCGAAGCTTCCTTGCTCACAACCTCGTGCAACGCCCAGTGCAAAAGATGCGTGACGGTGTGGTGGCGTTGAATGGCGTTGCGGCGTGGCTTATCAACCCGAAGGATCGCGGGGTCTTTGGGAACTTGATGTGCAAAGAATTCTTCACGACGTAAATCGTCAAGTTGAGCAGGGTCGAGTTTAAGAAGAAATGAGTCTCCTTTCTTAATCGTGTCCACAATCCGTGCGGTAAAGCCTTTACTATAGCCGCCCAAACGTTCAAGCGAGCCGGCGTCGCCAACTTGGCCGCCCATTTCAGCGTATAACGGCGACACATTGACGACGACATATTCATCCTCGCCCCCGCCTTTTCGAGTAATGGTTTCAAAATCCGTTATCAAGCATTCGACTTCCAGCTTGTCGAATCCGACGAATCGAGTTGGTGGCAAACTGCGTTTGACCTCGATAACTTCCTTTTTCTGCGCAGCTTGTGATCTCTTGCGCTGCTCTTCCATCAACTTTTCAAAACCCTCCTTGTCCACGGTCAAACCGCGTTCGCGCGCCATCAACTCGGTGAGATCGAGCGGAAAGCCCTGTTCGTCGTAAAGCCGGAACGCGAATGCGCCGGAGATGTGGGGAGCGCACGCCGCTGGCGTGCTGTGTTCGACGGCCCGTCGAACACTTCGTTCAACTAACTTCTCTGAATCTGGCGATGGGGGAAAAGTTTGTGTTTTGGATGAATCCGGCGAGCCGCCGGATTCGGCAGGCGGGCCGCCTGCGCTTCCCGTGGCGCTGTCACGCGACGCTTCGTATTCGGGCGTCCACACCCACGACCATGGTTCATCTGGCTGAACAAGTCCTGTATCCCAAGGATTGCGGCAGATGTAATGAAACTTTTCTTCCAAATCAGAATCCGATCGGATGTAGCGATCGAACTTTTCCTTTTCCCACACGCCACCGGATTTTCCGCTGCGCTTGTTGATTTCGTGAGCCGTGAAGGACTTGATCGTGTGCAGGATGGTGGTGAGCGAATAGAAAATCGGGTTGCCGTCCGGGTCTTGTGATTCGATGCCGGGCTGAATGATGAAGTGCGTGTGGTCGGGCATGACGCACGCCGCAACGAGCCGATAACGACGATTATTCCAATAACGGATACACTCGAATACGATGTCGCGGTCCGCGGGATCGATCTGGCGGCGCTCAAGCGTCGTCAGGGTGACGTGATAGATGGCCCAAGGTTTCTCGAAATGAGGCAGGCGGCATTTGGAATATCTTGCACCGGGGGCAATATCGAGGCTGACGGGTTTGCCTGCGGTTGAGAATAAGTTAGTGGGGTGAGAAGTCGGCGAGCCGCCGACTTCAGCAGGCCGGCGGCCTGCGCTCCCCGGCGCGTCTGGCGACGCGCCCGTAATGCGCGCGACCTCTTCCTCGAACAGTGTAATTCCTCGATCCAGCGTCTTGTTGAACGCTTCCTCTTCGGTGCGGATGACTTCCTGCACGTGCTTTTTCCGGGCGCGGATTTCGGGGAAGACGTCGCCCATCGTGTCGGCGAGCACGTCCACAAGTTTGTGAAAGAAGGGTTCGTGGAAACCGAGCGTGCGGCCATAGCGGACGGCGCGGCGCAGGATGCGGCGCAGGACGTAGTTGCGATCGGTGTTGCTGGGCTGGATGCCGTCTGCAATCGCGAAGCCCAGCGTGCGGATGTGGTCCGCTATCACCCGAAACGCAATGTCGATGGCGATTTGTTCTTCGGAGGGAGCGCGGGCCTTTAGGCCGCTTCGCGTTGGTTCGCCTTCGGACGTCGGAATTACAGCGGATGTTGAAGCGGGCTGAAGCCCCGCGCTCCCAGGCAGCGTGCTGCCGTATTTCTTGCCGCTCAACTCCTCCAGCTTGTCGAAAATCGGGCGGAAGATGTCAGTCTCGTAATTCGAGATTTTGGCGTGTGCAAAATCTTTGAAGCCTTTCGTGCACTGCATGATGCTCGTGACGCGCTCGAAACCCATGCCGGTGTCCACATGCCTCGCGGGCAGTGGCGAAAATTTATCATTCCCATTCGCATTGAACTGGATGAAGACCAAATTCCAAATTTCGATGCACTGGGCGTCGCCCTTGTTCACCAGTTTTCCCTCAGTTTTGCCTTCTGGTGTGAGGTCAACGTGGATTTCGGAGCATGGGCCGCACGGGCCGGTGTCGCCCATCATCCAAAAGTTGTCCTTCTTGCCGCCGGTGCAAATATGGACCTTGGGGTCGAGTCCGGCGGCTTGGAAAATTTTTTCCCAATGGTCATAGGCTTCCTGGTCAAATTCGGATGGCTCGCCGGGACCGGGTTTATAGACGGTGGCGTAGAGGCGTTCCGGCGGAAACCTGAACCATTTCTTTGAGGTGACGATTTCCCACGCCCATTCGATGGCTTCCTTTTTGAAATAATCCCCAAAACTCCAATTCCCCAGCATTTCAAAAAACGTGTGGTGGTAGGTGTCGAGGCCGACGTCTTCGAGATCGTTGTGTTTGCCACCGGCGCGGATGCATTTCTGGGTGTCGGCGGCGCGACCCGGTTTGTATGGACATTTGGTCTGGCCGAGGAAGATGGGCACGAACTGGTTCATGCCCGCGTTGGTGAACAGCAGGTTGGGGCTGTCCGGCATGAGGCTTGAAGACGGCACAATGGTGTGCTGCTTCGACTTGAAGAAGTCGAGAAACGACTGGCGGATTTGCGTGCTGGTCATCATGGTAATTGGAACAACAAAGGAACGAAGAAACAAAGGAAGGCGGCTCTGCCTGAATGAACTTAACTTCGTTGCTTTGTTTCTTTGTTGTTTAGCAAAATCTGGGGGAGATTAGCCCCAAACCGCCAGTCAAGGCGAGTTGGAAGTTTTGCGTTGTCGCCCGAACGCAACAAGGTTGGAGCGCGGCTGTGTGCAAAGCACCAGCCGCAGCACGTTGAAAAGCTCTGCGGCACCAGGCATATTCCAGCAGGCTGGCTTTGCGATGCTGCTGCGGCTGGTCCCGCGTAATACGGGACACAGCCGCGCTCCGGGGGCAGATCCCAAATGCCTCCGCCCCGGGTTCGGCGATATTGCCGGTGAATGGTTCTTGGCGAACGCAGGCGCTTGGCCCACTATATGTCAGCACAGGCAATTAGGCCCGGGCAGCCAGACAATGTTTCATGCAGCAACCATCGGACATCCGCAAAATTGCGTTCCTCGGTGATTACCTGCCGAGGAAATGCGGCATCGCCACGTTCACGACGGACTTGCGCTGCGCGGTGGCGGCGGAGTTTCCGGCGATGCAATGCCTCGTCGTGCCGGTCAATGATCTCGCGGGCGGTTACGATTACCCGGCGGAGGTGCGCTTTGAGATTGCGGAGCAGGACCTGCCGTCCTACCTGCGCGCGGCGGATTTCCTCAACATCACGGACGTGGACGTGATTTGCGTGGAGCATGAGTTCGGCATTTTCGGCGGGCCGGCGGGCAGTCATGTGCTGGCGTTGCTGCGCGAACTGCAGATGCCCATCGTCACCACGCTGCACACGGTGCTGCGCGAGCCGAACACGGAGCAGCGACGCGTGATGCGCGACCTGATCCGGCTCTCGACGCGGCTGGTGACCATGACCGAACGGGGCCAGCAGTTCCTGCGCGAAGTTTATCAGGCGCCGGCGGACAAAATTGACCTCATCCCGCACGGCATTCCCGACATGCCGTTCGCCGACCCGAATTATTTCAAGGACGAGTTTGGCGTGGCGGGCAAGCAGGTGCTGCTCACGTTCGGCCTGCTCTCGCCGAACAAGGGCATCGAGTATGCGTTGCGCGCGTTGCCGGACATCATCCGGGAATTTCCCAACATCGTTTACATCGTGCTGGGCCAGACGCACCCGAATTTGCTGCGCGACGAGGGCGAGGCTTACCGCCTGGGCTTGGCGCGGCTGGCCAAAGATCTCGGCGTGCAGAAGCACGTCGTGTTCTTCAATCGTTTCGTCGAGCTGGAGGAATTGATGCGGTTCATCGGTGCGGCGGACATTTATCTGACGCCTTATCTGACCGAGGCGCAAGTCACTTCGGGCACGCTGGCGTATGCGTTTGGCAACGGCAATGCCGTGGTGTCCACGCCCTACTGGCACGCGGTGGAATTGCTGACCGCGGAGCGCGGCAAACTGGTGCCCTTCCGCGACGCCAAGGCCATCGCCGTCGCCGTGGTGGAACTGCTGCGCGACGAGCCGTTGCGCCATTCGATGCGCAAGAACGCCTACAAGCTGGGGCGCGACATGGTGTGGAGCCGCGTGGCGCAGCTTTATATGAAGTCCTTCGAGCAGGCCCGTCATGACCACAGCTTCGTGGGAAGAAAATCCTCGCCCATCAAGACGCTCGACGAACAGCCCGGCCAGTTGCCGGGGATGAAGCTCGAGCATCTGTTTCGGATGAGTGATTCGACCGGCATTTTCCAGCACGCGAGCTTCACGGTGCCGAACTTCGCCGAAGGCTATTGCACGGACGACAACGCGCGCGCGCTGGTGCTGGCGCTGATGTTGCAAAAGTTGGGCCACAGTTCGCCGCGCCTCGGCGCGCAGGCCGCCACTTACGCCGCGTTCCTGAACCACGCCTTCGACCGCAAGCGCGGGCGCTTCCGCAACTTCATGAGCTTCGACCGGCACTGGCTGGAGGAAGTCGGCTCGGAGGATTGCCATGGTCACGCGTTGTGGGCGCTGGGGCTGTGCGTGTCGCAGGCGGGCCAGGGCAGTTTTCAAATGCTGGCGGCGGAATTGTTCGAACAGGCCCTGCCCGTGGCCGCCGAGTTCATGTCACCGCGCGCGTGGGCGTTCACGCTCATCGGCATTGACGAATATCTGCGACGGCTGAGCGGTGACCGGCGCGCGAACCAGATTCGCGAATTGCTCACGGCGAAACTCATGCAACGCTACACCGACGCCGCCACCGACGAGTGGCAGTGGTTTGAAGAAGTGGTTTCCTATGCCAACGCCAAGCTGCCGCACGCGATGATTCTCAACGGACGCTGCATGAACAACGGAACGATGCTGGAACTCGGCCTCAAGACCCTGCGGTGGCTGATAAAAATCCAGACTTCGGATGCCGGCTCTTTCCGGCCCATCGGATCGAACGGATTTTATCCGCGCGGCAAGGAACGCGCGCAATTCGACCAACAACCCATCGAAGCCCAGGTAACGATTTCCGCCTGCATCGAAGCGTATCATGCGACGGGCGACATGTTCTGGGTCGCGGAAGCGCGGCGCGCGTTCGAGTGGTTCCTCGGTCGAAACGATCTGGGACTGGCCCTCTACGATTCGACCACCGGCGGCTGTCGGGACGGCTTGCACGTGGACCGTTTGAGCCAGAACCAAGGCGCCGAGTCCACGCTCGCCTTCCTGCTGTCGCTGGCGGAAATGCAGGCGCTGCAGAACACCATCACCAGCTTCAAGGAACCCTTGGGCAAATGACCGGCGCTGGTTGGAATCTCGCCGCAGAAAAAATATGACCACCCCCACCCCGTCACCCGTCCACGCCAAACGCATTGGACCCACCCTGGTTCCCAACCGGTCGCGCGTGCTCATGCGACCCTTTTATCCCAGCAGCGACGACATCGCGCGGAGAGTCGTCGCCCGCGTCATGGCCCTCCCGGACGAGGAAATCGCCCGGCTGCTGGGCCGGGTGCTGGGCGAGTTTGAGGACCGGCACGAGCACGTGGAACAATTTTTTCGCAACCGCTTCACGCAGGTGTGTCATTACCTGGGCGAGACGTGTGAGCCTTCGGCGGAACGGCAGGCGCTCATCGGCGCTCACTTCACGCACGAATACTCCCCGGAATCCGCGGCGCTGTTCAATCCCTCCATCGTGCCGCATCCCGACCAGTCCGGACTGCCCCGGGGCGCGCTCCGCTTCATCTTGAGCCTGCGGGCCACGGGCGAAGGGCATATTTCCTCCATCACCTTCCGCATGGGCACCGCGAGCGCGCAGCATCGCATCACGCTTACGCCGCCCGTGCCGTTTGTGACCGAACCGGAGCGTGTGCCCAACCCGGCTTACGACAAAAAGCTCTTTGCCAGCAAACTGCAGGAAGCGGGTATGCAGAATGAATTCAGCCAGCGCGTGCTGGATCAACTCCCCGAGGCTTTCATCCTGGACGACCTGCACCATGTCCTGACCGTGAAGCGCCGGCAAACCGACCCGGCCGACGCCACGACCGACCGTGCCGCGCGCGGCATCCTGCTGCTGGCCGAGTCGAATTACGAAGTGCGCTTTGCTCCCAGCAGCCAGGTTTCCCAGCGCGTCCTCTTCCCGTCCACGGCCAGCCAGAGCAACGGCATCGAGGATGCGCGCTTCGTCCGCTTCCAGAACGACGACGGCAGCTTTGCCTACTATGCGACCTACACCGCTTATGACGGCAAGATGATCCTGCCGCAGTTGCTGGAGACGCCGGATTTTCTCCATTTCAAGTTCAACACGCTCAACGGTCCCGCCGTGCAGAACAAGGGCATGGCGTTGTTCCCGCGCAAAATCAACGGCCACTACACCATGCTCTCGCGCCAGGACGACGAGAACATTTTGATCATGTTCTCCGACAACATCCATTTCTGGGCCGAGCCGAAACTGTTGCTGCCGCCCGCGCAACCGTGGGAATTCATCAAAATGGGCAACTGCGGCTCGCCGATTGAAACCGAACGGGGCTGGCTGGTGTTAAGTCACGGCGTCGGCGCGATGCGCAAGTATTGCCTCGGCGCGTTCCTGCTCGATTTAAACGATCCGACGCACGTCATCGGTCGTCTGCGCGAACCATTGCTTTCTCCGAACGAATCGGAGCGCGAAGGCTACGTCCCGAACGTCGTGTACACCTGCGGCGCGCTGCTGCACGGACGCGAACTTATCATCCCCTACGCGATGAGCGACTCCGCCACCAGTTTCGCCACCGTGCCCCTCGACGAAGTGTTGGCAGCAATGGAGTGAGCCGAGGCGCGTAATCGTTCCAAAACGGCACAGCGTGTCGGCGCTGGTCTGCATCCCAAAAAATGTCCCACTATGATTTTGGCCGCGGGCCGAACTCCGACCAGAGCAATCCGGCCAACTGCGCGCCTTTCAGGAGGATCTGCCACCACGAAGGTTTCTCGTCAGCGGGCGCGGACCTGGTACGCCGGAAGGACGCCAGACCCGCAATCAACGAGGCGGCGGCTGAAGCGAGGGAACTGATGGTTCTGGCCCGGTCGGCGACCGAGCGAACTCCGTCAGCCATCGTCTGCCATTCCTGAACCAGTTGGGCGCGATTGAGTTCGCTTTCTGCGATCAACAATTGCTTCCGCGATTCCAGCGGATTCATGCGAGGGTTTTTTCCAAACATGCGCGGTCCTTTCGGAGTTGATCGAGGGTGGCGGACAGAGTCTGCCAGTCGCGTAGGAGAAGGGTGAGTCGCCGGTAAAGACAAACTGCCGCCACACCGTAGAGGCCGGTCAGGGTCAGGAGAACCGCAAAGGGCGAGTATTGCCACAACAAAACCACGATGGCAGCCGTGAGCGTAAGGCCAGCGAGCAGACCGAACGCCGCCACGCCGAGAGCCAAAAGGAAGGCGTGCAGGAGACGCTCGCGCTCCTCCTGCACTTCCACCGTCAACAGTTCGAGCCGGTTTTCCCCAATGATCAACAGCCGTTCCGCGAAACGCCGGGACGTCGCAGCAAGTTGCTTGAAGCTGCCGGTGGCTGTTTCCATATTATGATTGGTCGCAGTTGCGGGAACACCGGCGTGCGACGAGATAGCCGAGAATCACACCGACACCGAGAGCGATGCCGATGGCTTGATAGGGATGCTCGTGCACGGCCTCGTCGGCCGCCTTGGCGCCTTCGACCGCCTTCTCGCGGACACGGCTCGCGATTTCCTTGGCGCGTTCCAGTGCGGCGGCGAGACGCTTGCGGGCTTCGCTGACTTTTTCTCCGGCCACGTCGGCGGTGGCGGCCATCAAGGCGCGCGCATCTTCGGCGAGCGTGCCCATGTCATTGCTGGTTGCTTGTGTTTGTTTGTTCATATTTTTTGTGTTTTCGGTTTGTTTGCGTTTTTCAGTGGTAAATTTTCCGCGTCGTCGAGATGGGCTGCTTCCGGCGAGCTGGCCACCTTCAAAACCGAGTTTCTCCCACCGAACGGGTTGGGCACGGTTTCTCTGGCGAGTGGATCGGGCATCCATTGGCCGTCCACTACGAGGCAGTATTCGTAGGTGCCGGGCGCCAAAGCCGTTTCCTTCCACCAGTGACCGCCCCCTGCGGGATGCAGAGTCTTGGCTTCGGGCTGCCACTGGTTGAAAGTTCCCGCGATGCAAACGGTGGTGGCTGTCGGATGAGTGAATTCAAAGCGAACGGGCACGAGTTGGGGGCCGGTGCTGCGGACGTTGTCATGGTTATGGTTGTGTTTCATAGTTGATGATTCATCGGGACGGTTGACTTTCGATTTCGGAAAAATGTTCCATTTCCCATCGCCACAATGCACCCAAAGACCTGGCCGGCGCTATGGGGTGTTACCCTACCAGACATTTATGAATCCAGCCCTGGCGCGGGGAACACGCCCGCCCCGGGCGTTGCTGGATGCGCCCGAGGCGGGCGCGCTCCCTGTTTCAGCTTCGTTTTTGAGGTTAAAGAAATCGAATGGGGAGTTTCAGGCCGGCCGCTGGCGGTGGCGCGGCGAAGATTTTGCGCAAGGCGAGGTGGGTGGGGAGAAAGGCGACGAGCCACAGCACGCCCAGCCACAGGATGACATTCGCCAGCTTCTTCCGCCATCTGCTTCGCCGTGATGCCGCTCAATACCGGCCAGCCGAATTGCACTCGAAGTTCGCGCACCCGCCTTGCCCATTCGCTTATGCCGGACACCACGGCGAGTTCTTCGCCTCCAAGAATTGTGAACGGATATTTCCGCAAGTATGTCAGGATTCGATCTCATGCCGAGCTTGCGGCAGCTTTTGGAATGAGCAAACACCCAAGACTGCGGAGCAGCCGGTGACACGGAAATGAAGGAAGTGCAAGCTAACGGGCACGAGTTGGGGACCGGCGCAGCGGACGTTGTCATGGTTTTTGTTGTGTTTCATAAGTGTTAACAGATTGGTTTCTTCGCCGCTGTTTAAGACGGGGGCGAGGTTCGTTCATGGGAGGGATAAAGGGACAGCTTTGGCTTCTCCCTACGGCGCGTCTCGCCTGGGCCGCACAAGGCGCGCAGAAATGCCAGCAGATCCGCCTTCCTCATCGCGTAGGCGCCCGCTTTTGGCTGCTTCTTTCCATGGGGCGGCGGGATGGGCGCGGAGGGGAAACCATCGTAATCTTCGAACGGTTTTCTTCAGGCCGCGCTGAGCCCCGCGTATTCTCCCTGTCGAAGCGGGTTCATTTCTTCCGGCCTTTTTGGTCTTGAACAAAGATATTAAACACCAGCCAGAACCCTCCCACCGCCGCGGCTAGAAAGCAGAGAATGGCCAGACCGGGATAACCAAATATGCGAAAGCTGGTCTGGACCTGCATCAGGATTGACGCTCCCATTATCAGCGCGGCCAGGATGATGCCCGTCGTGATGCGATTGGCGATCTTTTGGAATCCTTCCATGACCAATTTCGCGTCCACGGCTTTGATTTTGACTTCCAACTCGTGGTTGGCGATCGCATCCATGATATTGTTGAGGCGGGATGGCAGACCACCGACGAAATGCTTCATTTCCAACAGCGAACTGAAGAGGCTGCCTTGCGTGGCAGTTTTGCCCATGCGTTGCGACATCAGTTCGCCCACATTGCGGCGGATGGACGCATTCGGATCAAACGCGGGGTCGAGAATCTTCCCGACTTCATCCAGTTGCAGCAGGGTTTTGCCCAGCAGCGTCAGCTCACTGGGAGCGAAGAGACCGTTGTCGGCGGCGTTCTTGCTTACTTCCAACAAGGATTTCCCCACGTTGATCTGTTGCAGGCCCTGATCCTGCCGTGAGGCCATGAGTTGACCGATGCGACGGCGGAATTCGGTCGGGTTAAATTCCTCCGTCTTCTCGCTGATGCGGATCACGAGGTCGGCGGCTTCGTCGCTATTTCCCTCGCTGATCGCCAGCAACAGCTTCAGCAGGTTCTCCTGCATGCCCGGCGTCGTGTGGCCGACCATGCCCAGATCGAGCAACGCGATGTGCCCATCGTCGGTGAGAAAGACGTTTCCCGGATGCGGATCGGCATGAAACAATCCGTCCACGAGCACCTGCTTCAAATACGCCCTGAACAGTTCCTCGGCCAGCGGCGCGCCGTTCATCTCCAGCCGGCCCAAGGGACCGACCGAAGTGATCTTCCGGCCCTGAACATAATCCATCGTGAGCACGCAGCGAGTGCTGTAGTCGGGAATCGGCTGGGGCACCTGAATCAGTTCAAACTCCTTGAGGTTTGCTCCGAGCGCGATCAGATTTTGGGCTTCCCGTTCATAGTTTAGTTCCTGCTGAATGGTGATGCGAAACTCTTCCAGGATTTTGAGAAAACGGTGACGCCGGCCTAATTCGGTGTGTGCGTCAAGAAACTCGGCAATTTGCGCGAGCACTTCAAAATCTTCCGTGATTTGTTGGCGAATGTTGGGTCGTTGGATTTTGACCACGACGAGGCGGCCATCCCGCAACGCCGCCGAATGAACCTGTCCCAGAGAGGCGGCGGCGATCGGTTCAGGATCGAAGCGCGAGAAAGCCTTCGAGATTCTGACTCCCAACTCTGACGCTACGATTTGTTCCACCTCGGCAAAGGAAAAGGGTTTGACCTTGTCCTGAAGTCGCGCGAGCGCCTTCAGATAAATGTCGGGAAGCAAGTCCGGCCGGCCGGAAAGCACCTGTCCCAATTTCACGTAAGTCGGTCCCATCGCTTCCAGATCATCCGCCAACTGTTCTGGGCTGGCCTTTCCGGCGCTGGCCGCTTTTGCTTCTTGCGGATCAATGGCTTCGTCGATGCCCATTTGCTGCACGAGATCGGAGCGGCCGTATTTCCACAGCAGCAAAGCAATTTCTTTGTAACGTTTGAGATGGTTGGCTGAGATTTTCATTTTGGTTCGCCCGCGTGCCTGGTCCGCTTAATGGCAGAAAACCCCTGAGGCCGACTTGAGACTAAATCGGCCCGCTTCAGGTCGGCGCAGGTGGCGGTCGTGGCCGCCCGCGGCGGCCCATCGCGTGCGGGCCGCTTTTTCAAATGGCGGGACAGCGAAACTCATTTACCGAACATTTTTGCCACGAAGAAGATGACGA
>DAIRTX010000062.1:0-9162 GCA_036803685.1 Verrucomicrobiota bacterium
GGAAAAATACCACAGATCACATATAACACCAGTTATTAATGAGACACTACACTAGAAACATCGAACGCTCAACATCCAACATCGAACATCCAATGTTGCCGCCGATCACGCCGTTCATTGGATGTTGGGCGTTCAATGTTGGATGTTCGATGTTTTATTTCCTTTGATACCTCCCCATCAACTGCCCCTCCGCCAGGATGTGGCCTTTCATCGCGGCTTCAACGTCTTTCTTCGTCGCGCCGGGCTTGAGGTCGAGCATCGTATCGAGGGCGTAGAGCTTGAAGAAGTAGCGATGCGGCTTGCCGGGTGGCGGACACGGCCCGCCATAACCCAGGCGCGGCCAACTGTTCAATCCCTGCTTCGCATTGCCGGCGATGAATTGCGTTTTGGCCACGTCTTCCGGAAGTTCGGTCGCATTCGGTGGCAGGTCGTAGAGCACCCAATGCACCCACGTGCCGACGGGCGCGTCGGGATCGTCGGCGATGAGCGCGAAGCTTTTGGTGTTTGCGGGCGTCCCGCCTTGCGGGATCCACTTGAGCGGCGGCGAAATGTCGCTGCCTTCGCAGGAATATTTTGCCGGAATCGGTTGTCCTTCGGAAAAGGCGGTGCTGGTGATTTGGAGGTTCATAACTTTTTTGGGGTTGGGTTTGTCCGCGCCACCGGCCGTGACCGAACAGCCAAGCATTGCGGTGGCAAATAACACGTTCATTTGCGCGTTCATGGTGCAATTCTACTCCGCCGCGCGACGGTGGGAACGGAAAATTATTCACCATTCGGCCTGCGCTTGGTCTCGTGGGGCAGCCCTCTGGTCTGCCAGTTCGGATGCCTCCGGCTTCCGGCACGAAACGCGAGCCCGGCTTCCAGAGGATGCCGTCACCGGCAGGACCCAGCTTGCGGTATAATGCAATTTTGCTTCGCCGTAGTGTCGAGACATTCACGGACGAATTGTGCCAGTTTGCCAATCGAGTAGGGCTTGGGCAGGAAGTTTCGAGCTTCCAACGGCAAAGCATCCCTGCCCGCCATGCCAGGACTGTAGCCGCTGGTGTAAATCACCTTGAGGTGGGGAGATTGACTCGAGAGGCGTTCCGCCAGGTCGCTGCCCATGATGCCTCCCGGCATGACCATGTCGGTCAGCAGCAAGTCAACCGGACGGTTTGCTTGTTCCCACACCTCGAGCGCATGGCGGCCGGAAGTAGCCTCCAGCACGGTATAACCCTGAATCTTTAGAACCTGAACCACCATCTCGCGCAAGGCGTCTTCATCTTCGGCCACGAGGATGGTTTCGTGACCGCTGCACAGGGCGGTATCAACCACCAGTTCCGTTTTTTGCGCCGCTTGTCGGCTCGCTGGGAAACAGATCCGAAAGGTGGTGCCTTGGTTCGGTTTGCTCTCCACCTCCAGCCAGCCTTGGTGCTGCCGGACAATACCGAAAACCGTGGACAAGCCCAAGCCGGTGCCCTTCCCGACGGCCTTGGTGGTGAAGAACGGCTCAAAGATCCGGCTGAGAACCTGCGTGTCCATCCCGATGCCGGTGTCGCTGAAGGTCAGGCAAACATAGTCCCCGTCCCGGCGTTCAGGGTCCATCGGAGTGGGCGCGCGGTGAATGGTCTCCAGCGAGGTGGTGATGGAAATCCGCCCGCCATTGGGCATGGCATCTCGGGCGTTTACCGCCAGGTTCATGGCGATTTGTTCCACCATGCTGCTGTCGGCGTGGACGGCGGGAATCAGGCTCTGGGGACGAAAGTCGATCTGCACGTGTTCGCCCACCAGCCTTTCAAGCATCTTGATGGCGTTGCGCAAGGTGTCGTTGAGGTCCAGATGCCGGAATTGCATCACCTGCTTGCGGCTGAACATCAGCAGTTGCCGGATGAGCGTGGCGGCACGGCCAGCCGCGCTGGTGATCTCTTCCACCGATTTTTTTTGCGGACTGTCAGAGTCCAATGTCTGCTGCATCAGGCCGGCGTGCCCTTGGATCACCGTGAGAATGTTGTTGAAATCGTGGGCCACGCCGGCGGCCAACTGACCGATGGCCTCCATCTTCTGGGCCTGGCGCAGTTGGCACTCCAACAAAGTCCGCTGCGAGACATCCTGGGCCAGCAGCAGCAAGTGGGGCTGGCCGCCCAAGGCGATCGGGGACAGCGATACCAGCACTTCGAGCTGCGCGCCTGCCTGGTTGCGGATCTTGGCCTCCTGATCCCGCACCAACTCCTGCCGTAACAAACCCTCATACCACTGATCGGCAACCTCAGGTTTTTCCCACAGGAACAACTCGGCCGGGGTGCGGCCAATCATTTCCTCGCGTTTGTACCCGGTGACCTGGGCGAGGCGTTGATTCACGTCCACGAAGCGTTGATCGGGAAAGCTCTGGATGCCGCTGGGAAGGGGACTTTCGTGAAACGCCTTGGAGAAGCGCTCTTCGGACATGGCCAGCGATTCGTTGGCCTGCGCCAGTTCCGCTATCTGCAAACGCGCCTGGAAGTTGAGCAGCCACTTTTTGGTCAGGGCGTGGGCGAGTTGCTGCACTTCGATGTTGTCGAACGGCTTCTTGAGGACGAGCAGGCTGTCGGGTTGGCCGACTTTGGCCCGCATTTCCTCCCACGAATAATCAGCGTAGGCGGTGCAGACGACGATCTGGAGTTCGGGATCCACTTCCCAGATGCGCGCAATAGTTTCAACGCCATCCCAACCGGGCGGCATCCGCACGTCCACGAAGGCCAGGGCGTAAGGCCGGTTGTCCCCGAGCGCCTTCTTCACCATCTCCAACGCCTCCTGGCCCTGGTAGGCGGAGTCCAACTCAAAACTCATCTGATCCGGTGCCAGCTTGTCCTCATCGAAGAGCACTCCTTCCATTTCATTCGCCGCGGCCTCGTCGGAGTTGTCCGGACAGAGGATCTCCCGGAAGTCGTTGTGGATGCTCGTAATGTCGTCAACGATCAGGATGCGATGGTTTGGTTTAAGGTCTGTGCTTTTCATATTTTCCTTTGAGTTGCTGGAAGCTCTTCTTGCCGGGCGGATGTGGCCGTGGGTAATTCCAGAGTGAACTCGGCGCCTTTGCCGGGGCCGTCGCTATGGGCCGTGAGGGTGCCACCCATTTCTTTCGCAGCGTTGGCCCCGCTATGGAGGCCGAAGCCGTGGCCTTCCTTCTTGGTCGTAAAACCGTGGTTGAAAATCCTGGTCACGTGATCCGGGACAATTCCGACACCATTGTCGGCGATGGTGATTTTTACCCGGTCGGGGGACGCCATCCCCACCCGGACGACCAGGCGTTTGGCGTGTCCGCTCTGCGCATCCATGGCATACTTCGCGTTGCGGAGGAGGTTGATGAGAATCTGCAACACCTTGTGCCGATCCACGCGCACCGGCGGCGTGTTGTCAGCAAACTCCCGCACCACCTCGATGTGATGCCGGTCAAACGCCGCCGCATTCATCCGCAAGGCATCTTCAACCAATCCCGCCGCCGCCAGATTTTCACAGACCCCGGACACCTTGGCATAGCTCTGCTGCATCGCCACAATCTCCTTGATGTGTTCGATATGCTGGCCGACGGAGTTCATTTGGGCGATCAACTTGGTCTGCTGGCTGGCTAACTGGTCCGCCACCGTGACCAGATATTCGGGAATGACTTTGCCTTTCGGGTCGGTGGTCAGGAATTCGGCGAGGCGGCCGTTTTGCTCCCGCAAGATGGCCGTAGCGCGGCGCAAATTATCGACCTTTAAGCGCCGCAACCGCTCGACCACCAGCGTGGCGGACACACTGACGCTGTTGAGCACATTGCCGACGTTGTGCAGCACGCCCGTGGCTACTTCGGCCATACCCGCCTGTCGCGAGGTGTCCATCAACTGCCGGTTGAGCTTGTCCAGTTGCTGCGCATCCAATTTTTGCCGGGTGACGTCCTGGAAGATGCCGCGCATGGCCACGGGCTGACCTTTCTCCACCAGCACCGTGCCGCTCTCCCGGATCCAGACCGTCCGACCATCGGCGGCAATCATCTGGTATTCGTAGCTGTAAGGCTGACGACGGGCAGCCAGGTCGTGGCCGGTCTGAATGGCTTTGGCGGCGTCTTGCGGCTGTAGTTTCTCCTCCCAAAAATTTGGTTTAGCCAGCCACGCCTGAGGCTCATAACCGAGAATGTCTTTACTCTGGCGGCTGATAAAGGTGAACCGGAACGTATCCGGCGTGCGCTCCCAGACGATGCCATCAATCGAGTTAATCAACGCTTCCATTTTCTGTTGCGAGAGGCTGAGCGCGGCATCCTGGCTCTCAATGCGGCTGAGCATCTCGTTGAAGGACTCCGCGAGCCGGCCCAGTTCGTCGCCCCGGCTGCTCACGACCGCGCGCACCGAGTAATCTTTTTTCTCGCCGACAATCTGGGCGGTGCGTGCCAGCTCGAGGACTGGTTGTGTGATCGTGCGTCCCAAGCGGCTCGAAAGGAACACCGCCAGACTGATGGACACGATCAAAATGCCTACAATGACCAACCCGTAGAAACGGAGCAGTTCCATAAACGTCCGCTGGTAGTCGGTCCGCAGATAAAGTGTGCCCACCCGTTCCCCTTTCCATACGACCGGCTGGGTGACAAGCAGGTGTCCGCGAGTGAAACGGGACCCTCCCGCGGGCGGAAACTGCGACAGCGTATTGGTAAACTCCGCCTTTCCGGAGTATGCGAGGAAGGAGCCGTTGGTCAAGACCAGGAAGGCCGTCACCACGGTGGGTTTGTTTGTGAGGGAATCCAGCACCCCGGTCGCGGCTACGTCATCCCCGAAGAAGCACGCGGCCGCGCTGTTGTCAGCGATGACGACCGCCAGCGTCGCGGCGTCGCGCTCGAAGTTAGAGCGGAAGTTCAGGACTTGGAAGACGAAGAGCGCCGCGATGGCGACCAAGAGGACCGCGCCACAGATGAGCAGAGTCATCACCAGCATTTTCTGTTGAATGGGGAAGTTTCGGAACCGTTTCATGGTTTCAGGGATTGTCCACGCACGCTATAACTTCCATTCATTCTAGTGCTGGAACTGGAGGTTGTCAAACGCGCGCTCATCAGTCCAAAGAAGCGCGGGTCGTTGAAAATGAGGATCAAAACACCCTCCTGTCCCGGAATTGGACAGGTTCGCCCCATCTCTGGGACATTTAAATATGTTTTCATGCAGGATGAGCATATCCGCAGAACATGTGCCACGTGAGCTGTTAGTGACCGCAACTGCCTGGTGCGGTGTCCCGGATATAGCTGCGGATATGGCGAGGCGCTGCGAAAATCCGCCGCAGGGCCAAAACCGCTATTGCCCTAATCCTCTTGGCCGCCGACCAGGTTCAGCTTTAATGGCGGAGCCGTGCGCACCCCACTCCACAGCAAATTGATTGATGAGCTTCGATCCGCGTTTGTGGGAGAGTCGCCGGCGTTAGCGCGCCGGACGCGAGGCGAGGCTCAACAGCTTGGAACTGATCTTCAATCCCGCGCCTTTGGCCGCAGCGTCGTTGATCTGGAAGCGGATTTTGTTCCCTTCCGCGACAAAATTGATCATGCCCCCGGCTTCGGTGAAACGGTCCGTTTCTCCCACGGTCAGCACACTTGTTCCGCGAAGCCCGTCGAAAATTTCTGCCAGCCGCTTTTTTTCCGAAGTGCTGATGAACAGCACCTGACAATTTGTGGCCTCCGCCAACGAATGCAATTGTTTAATCACAATCGAACGATTGTTAATCGTTTTGTTTTGAATCGTTCGCTCAAGGTCGCCGCCAAATGGGCTGTCCCCAAGAATGCCGATAACCAACGGGGAAGTTGCTCCCGCAAAAGATTCGGGCGGCCATTCGACGAATTTTGCGAAGTTGAAAAGGAAGGCCGCCTTGACCTGATATTCCGACGGTTGCGATTCCTGCGCGCTTGCACCCGCAGCCAGCAGCAACGCCAAACTCAAGCACGCAATTAGTGTCGCACGAAAACGCATGAATCATCGTTGCACTGTTCCAACCTCGCTTCGTCTTCAGGTTTATTTGTGTTTCCCATCAGTTCAAGGTTGGTAGTGTCCGCCAGTGTTATCGTTTCGATTGTCTCATCGCAACTCAAACTATTCCGGCGCGCTCAAATAATAAACTCCAATCTGTGAAAAATAGGACTTGCTAACATCCATCGAGCAATTATTCTTTCCCGCGAGAATGAATAAGAGAAAATCTTTTTCGCTATTCCCTCCTTTTACGACGTTTCTCGTTCATTTCACTTTTCAGCGGATGTTGTGCATCCTGTTCTTCTTTGTCGCTTTGTGCGGGCGCGCATCGGAAACGGAGACAAATCAAAATTCCGCGGATCTCACCAGCCTCTCGCTGGAGGCGCTGATGGAGATAGAAGTTCCGGTGGTATTCGGAGCGTCGAAATTTGAACAAAAGGCAACGGAAGCGCCTTCTTCCGTCACGGTGATCACTTCCGATGAAATCAAAAGATACGGCTATCGGACGTTGGCGGACATTTTGCAAAGCGTCCAGGGTTTTTATGTTTCTTATGATCGCAACTATTCTTTCCTGGGATCGCGCGGGGTCAATTTGAGCGATTTTAACAGCCGGATTTTGCTTTTGGTTAACGGGCATCGTCTCGACAACAATCTTTCCGACAGTGCAGCCATCGGAACGGATTTCATTCTTGATGTTGATTTGATTGATCACGTCGAAATTATCCGCGGGCCAAGCGCGGTGCTTTACGGAAACAATGCTTTTTTGGGTGTGATCAACGTAATTACCCGACAGGGCAAGCAATTGAACGGGGCCGAAGTTTCGGGTGAATACGCCAGCTATGACACGTACAAAACCCGGGTGACTTATGGGAAGCTTTTTACTAATGGCGTCCAGTTGCTGCTGTCCGGCGCCTATTACGACAGCGCCGGACCCGACCGATTGTTTTATAAAGAGTTCAATACCCCGGATCAAAATAACGGCGTCGCGCACAACATGGATGGCGGTTCATCCGGCAGTTTCTTTGGCTCGCTGGGCTACGCGGATTTTACCTTGGAGGGCGCATTCATAAGCCGGGAAAAGAAAAATCCGACCGCGCAATTTGGTTCCACCTTTAACGATCCGCGCCTGCAAACGACTGATGATCGAGGCTACACAAGTTTGAAATACGCGCACAGCTTTCCAGAAATCGTGGACGTGACCGCGCAGGTTTATTACGACCGGAGCGATTTTGAGATTGGTTATCCAACGGCGATTGGCCCTGGAGCGACTTTCTTTTCAAAAGAGAAGGATGCAGGCGAATGGTGGGGAACCGAGGTGCAATTCAACAAACGATTATGGGAACGGCATATCATCACCTTCGGCGCGGAATATCGGGATGACTTCCTCCAGCATCGGGAAGTTTTTGACCCGGCTTCGGGAAAGGTTTTTAGCGATGCCAGTCGCGACCGGCTAAGTTACGGAGTTTATCTTCAAGGCGATTTCATGTTGCGGACGAATCTCCATTTCAACGGCGGAGTGCGTTACGATCAATACGGCAATTTCAACCCCGCATTCAATCCGCGCCTCGCTTTGATTTACAATCCCTGGAAGACGGCCACGCTGAAGGCGATTTACGGAACCGCTTTCCGCGCACCGAATTTTCTGGAATTGAGCGACCCGCGATTCCAGGACATCAAGCCCGAGGAGATCACTTCTTATGAATTGGTTTATGAGCAGGAAATCGGACGGCACCTGCGCTCGTCCGTTTCCGGATTCTACAATCAAATGCAAGACCTGATCGTTCTTCAAAATGGAAATTACACAAATTTGAACGCGAACACCAAAGGCACGGAACTGGCGCTGGAAGGAAATTGGAACAACGGAATACGCAGCCGCCTTAGCTATTCTCTGCAACGAACTGAAGACAGCTCGAAACAGAACCTGCCGGATTCACCGGAACATTTGGTCAAAATGAACGTCAGCGTGCCGGTTTACAAGCAGAAGATTTTCGCCAGCCTGGAATTTCAATACACCAGCAGCCGCCGAACACTTTTTACGACTTCCACCGGCGAGACCATGAACGGAATGGACGCGGGCGGATTTGAAACTGTTAATTTTACGCTCTTCAGCCGTGATCTCATCAAGAACCTTGAGTTTTCAGGGAGCGTCTATAATTTGTTCGATACCAGATATGGCGACCCGTCGAGCCGGTTTCATCTGCAGGACATTATCGAGCAGGATGGAAGAAGTTTCCGCCTGAAATTGACTTACCGGTTCTAAAAATTGGCACGAAAATAGCTTCCTCTGCATTGTCGCGAATTATGACATCCGCAACACAGCTAAAAAGCGCTTTCAAAAAGTGGGCTGTTTGCCTGCTTTTATTGGCAGTTTTTCATTCTCAAGGCTGGGCGCAAGTCGGTCCGCCGCCAATTATCACTGTCCAACCCGTAAGCTTGACTGTCCCAAATGGAGGCACTGCGGTTTTTACCGTGGCGGTGAGCAGCGTAACAACTGTCTCCTATCAATGGTTCTACAATGGAAGTGCAATCAGGAATGCAACCAGCAGTATTCTTACGCTTAAAAATGTCAAAAGAAGCGCGAATGCAGGTATTTATTATGTTAAGGCCAAAAATGCCGCCGGTTCAGTGACGAGTTCTAGCGCGACGTTGCAAGTCAATAATCCTCCCGTTTCAGCAAACGATACTTACACCACACAGGAAGACGTGCCGCTGATCATTGCGTCCCGTGGGGTCCTCGCCAATGACGTGGATGCCAATGGCGATGCTTTAACTGCGGTTCTCGTGGGCAACGTCACCCATGGCACTTTGGCGCTCAACCCCAACGGCGGTTTCACTTACCTCTCGGCCACCAACTACAACGGCAGCGACTCTTTCACCTATCGCGCCAACGACGGCACCACCAACGGCAATCTCGCCACGGTCACCATCAATATCACACCCGTAAATGACCCGCCCGTGACCGTCAACGACACTTACACCACGTTGGAAGACGTTCGTCTGACCATCGCCGCCCCCGGCATTCTCACCAACGACACGGATGTGGAAGGCGACCCGCTGACTTCGGTTCTCGTGGGCAACGTCACTCATGGCACTTTGGCGCTCAACCCCAACGGCGGTTTCACTTACCTCTCGGCCACCAACTACAACGGCAGCGACTCTTTCACCTACCGCGCGAACGACGGCACCACCAACGGCAATCTCGCCACGGTCACCATCAACATTACTCCGG
>DAIRTX010000062.1:9262-22018 GCA_036803685.1 Verrucomicrobiota bacterium
ACGACACGGATGTGGAAGGCGACCCGCTGACTGCGGTTCTCGTGGGCAACGTCACTCATGGCACTTTGGCGCTCAACCCCAACGGCGGTTTCACTTACCTCTCGGCCACCAACTACAACGGCAGCGACTCTTTCACCTATCGCGCCAACGACGGCACCATCAACGGCAATCTCGCCACGGTCACCATCAACATTACCCCCGTGAACGACCCGCCCATCGCCGTCAACGACACCACCAACACGCTCGAAGACGTGAGCGTGACGATCAATGTGCTGGCCAACGATTGGGACGTAGAAGGCACCTCCCTGACCATCATAAGCACTTCCACCACTAACGGCACCGCCGTCATTAGCGGCACCAACGTCGTCTTCACACCCTCCACCAACTTCAACGGCACCGTCGTCTTCAGCTACACAATTTCGGACGGCACCAATTCCGCCACCGCCAACGTGACGGTCACCGTTACCGCCGTTAATGACCCGCCCGTGGCCAACAACGACAGTTACACCACGCCGGAAGATGTGCAGTTGACGATTCCAGTCGCCGGCGTTCTTGCCAATGACACGGATGAAGAGGGCGACCCAATGATCGCCCGGCTCCTGAGCAGCGTGACCCATGGGACTTTGAACCTCAGTACCAACGGGTCGTTCACCTATACACCCAACACTAACTACAACGGCAGCGACAGCTTCACCTACCGCGCAGAAAGCCTGGCCACTCTTCTGCAACAAAACACCAACACCTCCGGCGGAAGCACCGTAAATGTCCACCTCGGACAAAAGGGCGCACAATCATTCCTTAATGGAATCGCCGGCGGACCGAGCTACACGATCAGCAGGGTTATCCTTAAACTCTCCAGGTCCTCAACGGTTCCGAACACAAACCTGAACTTCAACATTGGAACCGGAAAAAATTCGGGCACAATTGCGGGAAGCAGCGTGTCCATTGCTCCTTCGAGTATCACCAACTCCACTGCTGGCGTTTCGTTTCAAACCTACGAAATCGCTTTCGGGACGCCGGTGGGGCCGCTGACGGCAGGAACGACCTATTACCTGAACCTGGATTGTGAAGCCAGCAACGGCCGGAGGATTTATCTGCCGCTCGGCCAAAACAACGGTTACGCGAACGGGACGTATTACACCGGCGGCGGTAACGCCGGAGACTCCACATGGTTCCAGATCTTCGAAACTCTCATCTCCAGTCCAGCCACTGTTACCATCAACGTCGTCAACACGAATGCCCCCTTAAGTTTCGATTCTGGAGCGATGACTTCCACTGGGTTCGAACTCAAGTTGTCCGGGCCGCCAGCTTCCACTTACGTCATTGAGGCTTCCACCAACTTGACGGATTGGACCGCCATTTCCACCAACTCCGGACTTACCGGCAGCGTGGTGTTTAGCGACACCGAAGCCGCAAACTTCAGTCAGCGGTTTTATCGGGCCCTAGCGCGTTAAGCTCCAATACCTTGTTAAACAAGCGCCGGCTGTCAGGTGAAACACTCGCTGCGGACCTGAAACCTGACCCTCTCACCCCCGCACCCTGCCTGTCAGGGACGCGGATGAAATTTCCGATGCACTTCCCGCAGCCGGTTTCCCGTGACGTGGGTGTAAATCTCCGTGGTGCTGATGCTCGCGTGGCCGAGCAATTCCTGGATCACGCGCAAATCCGCGCCGTGCTCCAGCAGATGCGTCGCGAAGCTGTGCCGCAGCATATGCGGCGTGATGTTGCGCTCAATACCGGCACGTTTCACGCGATTCTTGATGTGCAACCAAAGTGTGACCGCCGCGAACGGCGTGCCGCGCTTCGTCAAAAAAACATTCGCCGGCGAACGGGGTGTCACAAGTTTCGGACGACCGCTCTCAATGTAACGGTTCAACGCTGCAACGGCTATTTTCCCGACCGGTACGACGCGCTCTTTGTTGCCTTTGCCGATGACATTGATAAAGCCGGCATCAAGGTGAAGCTGCTCCAGTCGCAAATTTTTCAATTCGGCGAGCCGCAGACCGGAGGCGTAGCCGAGTTCGAGCACGGCCTGATCGCACAAATTTTCGGGCGTTTCGGGTTTTTCCGGTTCGAGCAATTTTTTAATTTCGTCGTTCGTCAGCGCCTTCGGCAAACGTTTCCAGCGGCGCGGCAAAGAAAGATTCTCCGCGACATTGGCTGGCAACAACTTTTCATTTTCCGCAAAGCGATAAAACGCCCGCAGGGCGGCGATTTCGAGATAAACACTCTCGCTGCTGAGACGCTTGATGGACTCCTTCGGCTCATCGGCCAGGGGACGGGCGCGTTCGTGTTGCAGGAACGCCATCAAATGCCGCAGCTCGACCGATTTCCAATCCGTCAGGTTCTGTTTGGCCGCCCAAGTGGTGAATTTGTTCAGCAACGCGGCGTAGGTTTTCTGGGTGTGCTCCGCCTGTCCGCGCTCATGGCGCAGGTATTGCAGAAAGTCTTCAACGAGGGTTTGCATCTGACGTATCAGTCAGGCGACAAAGGAAGAATGCGGGTGCGAAAGCGTTCGGTCTCAATGGTGATGAGTGCGCCTTCGCCGGACAGACCTTCCAGACGAGCGTGATGTTCTTTCAACGCCTGGAGCGCAAGGCTGCCGAGCGCGGATGGCCGGATGTCCTGGGCGCGAAATTGAATGACACTTGGATGTGTGGCGCGGGAGAAGGCAAGCAGTTTTCCAAAATCCAGATCGTTGGTGAGAACGACGAAACCGTGTCCATGTGCCCAGGCCATGATATCGGTGTCGGACGCATTGGGCGGGCCGCGGTCGAGCCAAGCGAGACATTCGTGACCGTTGCGGCGAAGAAACTCCGCCCATTCCAGCGGCAGGCAGGCGTCCAGCAGGAGCTTCATGCGGAGACCGGCGAAAGTGGCAGCTCGTATTCCCGCGTTTTCCACGCGGCGTAAGCAAGGCAGGCATCAATGTCCGCCGCTTCGAGAAAAGGATATGATTTGAGGATTTCCTCGCGGGTCGCGCCGGCAGACAACAGGCCGAGAACCGAGGAAACGGTCACGCGCAGCCCGCGAAGACAGGGAGATCCGGTCATGACCGCCGGGTTGACGGTGATGCGTTTCAATAGTTCGTTCATAAGGAAACACTACACGCGGATTTGAGTTTTTGCACGAAAGATTTCTGCTTCGCCGGAAAGTGGCACTAATTCTTTGCCAAGTCGCCGAATTGTTTGTTTCCAATTTTCTTTTGGCGCTTCCTTTGGGAATAATTTTTTAAGAAAGTCGAACATTCTGTAGGGTGTCCTCTCAAAGCTTCTTTCCCGTCAGCCGCTCGTAAGCTTCCAGATAGGTCGCGCTGGTCTTGGCGACGACTTCCGGCGGCAGCACCGGGCCGGGCGGGGTCTTGTTCCAGTCGAGCGTTTCGAGGTAGTCACGGACGAATTGTTTGTCGAAGCTCGGCTGGCCGCGCCCGGGTTGATACCGGTCGGCGGGCCAGAAGCGCGAGGAATCCGGCGTGAGCACCTCGTCAATCAGAATCAATTTGCCGTTGTCCAAACCGAACTCAAACTTCGTGTCGGCGATGATGATGCCGCGCTGGCGAGCGTAATCGCGCGCCGAATTGTATATTCTCAGGCTCGCCGCGCGCGCCTGCCCGGCGATGTCGTCGCCGACAATTTTTGCCGCTTCCGCGAATGAAATATTTTCGTCGTGGCCGGTTTCAGCTTTCGTGGCCGGCGTAAAAATCGGTTCGGGCAGCTCGGAAGATTCCTTCAGGCCGGGCGGCAGCTTGATGCCGCAGACGGTCTGCGATTTCTGGTATTCCTTCCAGCCTGAACCGGCGAGGTAGCCGCGCACGACACATTCGATGGCGAGCGGTTTCGCCTTTTTTACGATCATGCTGCGCCGCGCGAGCTGGCTGGCAAATGGCTGAAGATTTTCCGGCAACGGATCATTCGCGCGGGAGAGCAGGTGGTTCGGCTGGAACGATTCAGTCTGCGCGAACCAAAAATACGAAATCTGCGTGAGCACCTCGCCTTTGCGCGGGATGCCGTTGGGCATGATCACGTCAAAGGCCGAAAGGCGGTCGGTGGCGACAAACAGCAAGCGGTCGCCGAGGTCAAAAACTTCGCGCACCTTGCCGCTCTTGAGCTTTTTGACACCCGGTAAATCGAGTTGCAGGACCGTTTCGTTGTTTGAATTCGCCATGGCGCGAATTATTAAGTCCAAAACCCAAAGTTCAAGGCACAAAGTTGTTTCTATTCAAAGGCCGAATGAAGAAGGAAGAATGCAAAAACCCGACCGTTCAAAGATCGGGTGTGCGCAAATAATTTCTTCATTCTTCATTCAGCCTTCTGCATTTCTTCATGCCACCGCTTGCGGCAGGTGTTTGACCGACAACGGAATGCTCGCCTGCGATTTGTCATCGATCCGGACATCCACGGAATACAACCCCGCCTCGGCGAATTTCAATTGCTGGATGTTCACGATGAAATTGCGCGTGGCGAAATGCACGTCGTCCGGCAGCGCGACCACCACCGGGATTTCGATGGGCGGCATGATGGCGTGGCCGTCGGCGTTGATGAAGTTCAACTTGAGCTTGCGCGTGCCCTCGTCGCCGGCGTTGAACGTGACCCGCAACGCGACGGCGCATTGCGGATGCACGGCGGGCAATTGCGGCGCGTAAATCGTGTCGAACGCGCCGAGGAGATTGAGCTTGCCGTGGTCCTCGGTCGCGGCGTCGCAGAGAATGGCCACCTGAATGTTCATGCCGGAATAAAGACACGAATCTCACGAATTGGCACGAAATTCTTTTCAATCCGAAAACCGAAGTTGGCTGGAGTGGTCGTAGCGGTGACGCCGCGTCACCGAAGGGTGGATGCGTCGCCCTCGGCGCATTTTTCCCGGCCGCCAGAGGCGGGCGGTTGCCCAACCGGCGACGAGGCGTCGCCTTTACCTTCTGCGACGGGGGCGTCGCAGCCACAGGCAAGCCAATTTCGGTTTTCGGATTTAACTCACTGACCGCGCTTCAAGAAACGTTTTCAATTCCGCCGCCGCCTTGCCGCCGAAACCGGGCACGGCGGTGATTTGCTCCAGCGTCGCCGTTTTCAACCGCTGCACCGAACCGAATTTTTTTAGCAACGCCTGCTTGCGCCGTTCGCCGATGCCGGGAAATTCGTCGAGCACGCTCTCCGAAATCCGCTTGATGCGAAGCTGCGCGTTGTAGGAATTCGCCACGCGATGACATTCGTCGCGAATTCGCTGGAGCAATTTCACCGCCGGATGATTCAGTCCCAGCCGCAGCGGTTTGCTATTGCCTGGCACATAAATCTCCTCGAATTCCTTCGCCAGCCCGATGATTGGGATTTTTTCGAGGCCGAGTTTCTTCAATTCCCCGCACGCGGCATTGAGCTGTCCCTTGCCACCGTCAATGAGGATGAGGTTGGGCAATGTAGCGCAGGCGTCCCGCCTGCTTCTTTCCGCTGCGACAAGTCCGGGATTGCCCCCTCGATCAGGCAGGCGGGACGCCTGCGCTACGTTACCTTCACGCAACAACCGCGAATATCGCCGCTTCACGACCTCCGCCATGCTCGCGAAGTCATCCTGCCCCTCGACGGTTTTGATTTTGAACCGGCGGTAATTCGCACGGTCAGGCCGGCCATTTTTGAAACTCACAAGCGACGCAACGGCGAATGTGCCGCTGATGTTCGAAATGTCGAAGCCTTCAATGCGCCGCGGTGGTTCGCGCAGGCCAAGAGCCTTCGCCAGTTCCTTAAGATCGCGCTGCGGGTCCATCGCCAGCGGCAACGTGTAAGGCACCCGCTCAAACTTTCGTTCCTTCTTCGTCGTTTCTTTCAAGTCGCGGATAAGATCGCGCAGGCCGGCGGCCTTCTCGTAATCCTGCGCGGTGGCGGCCTTGCGCATTTCGACTTCGAGTTGTTCCTTCATTTCGTGGCACTGGCCTTCGATGAAATCGCACGCGACGCGGACCTGTTCCAAATACTGTTCGCGCGTCACATTGCCAATGCACGGCGCGGTGCAGTATTTGAGGTGTGCGTAGAGGCAATGCTTGTAGTCGGCCTTGCCCGGCGTGAACCCGCGGCAGCCGCGCAGATTGAACTGCCGCCGCACCAGCGCGACGGTGTTGCGCAACGCGCCCGAATTCGAGAACGGCCCGAAGTAACGCGCGCCGTCGTCCTTCTTGAGCCGGGTGAAGGTGAAGTTGGGGATCGGGTCGTTCAAATTCACTTTGAGCATCAGGAAGCGTTTGTCGTCGCGGAAGCTGATGTTGTAGCGCGGGTGAAATTCCTTGATGAGTTTGCCCTCGAGCAGGAACGCCTCCGGTTCGCTGCGGACGACGTGCATGTCAAAATCGTGGATGGCCTCGACGAGCGCGTTGAATTTCAAGTCCCAGCCCAGGCGGCGTGACGGATGAAAATACTGGCTCACGCGCTTGCGCAGGTCGCGCGCCTTGCCGACGTAAATGACCGTCCCGAACCGGTCGCGCATGAGATACACGCCCGGCTTGTGTGGCAAGACGCCCAGTTTTTTGCGGATGGCTTCAGTCGCAGGCACGCGAAGAATTTCAACGCAAAGGCGCAAAGGCGCAAAGAGATTTTAAGGTAAAATTCATTCTTGCGCGCCGAATCAAATCGGCGTATTAAGCGGGCAAAACCAAAAAAGGAAATCTATGTCAGAAAATCAAATGCCTCCGTCCCAGACACCTCCACCCACCCAACCCGTACCCACTCCCGGCTCCAACGAAAGCCAGGCGCGCATGTGGAACATGCTGTGCCACCTGGGCGGTCTGGTGCCATGCATTCCGTGCGTTTGCACACTGCTGATCTGGCAGATCAAGAAGAACGAATTCCCCTCCGTGAACGTCCACGGCAAGACCGCGTTGAATTTTCAAATTACGGCGATCATTGTGTGGGTCGCCGGCATGATTGCGTCCGTTGTGTTGTCGTTCATCCACCTCGGCTTGCTCATGTCCTTGCTGTTTCCATTGATTGGCCTTGCCTATCTGGTCCTCGTCATCATCGCGGGCATCAAGGCCAACAACGGCGAGGATTACAAATACCCGTTCAGCTTTAACCTCATCAAGTAGGAGCCGAGGCAGTCACGGGCCGGATTTTATTCGGACTTCGGCCTGCCCTCCGTAGCCTCTGGGCGAAGGATGGGACTTCCGACTTCGGACTTCTTCACCATGTGCCGGTGGACGAAGAAATAATACAGTCCGCCGAGCACGAGCACCGCACCGCCGAGCCAGAGGGTGATGCGATGATACTCGCCTTTCATCAATTGGTCGTCCTGCCCCATCTTCACGCCCAGCCAGCACAACACTGAACACCAGATGCCCGAGCCGAGCAGCGTGAACAGGGAAAACTTCAGGTAATCCATCCGCACAATGCCCGCCGGAATGCCGATGAGATGCCGCACCACCGGCAGCAGGCGCGAAATGAAAATGCCCATCGCGCCGTAATGCGCCGACCAGTGTTCTGCGCCTTCCACTTTTTGTGCTGAAATGAAAAAGTATTTACCGAAGCGCAGCACGAGCGGTCGGCCGGCAATCCGCGCCGTCCAATACATCAACGTTGCGCCGAACCACGACCCGATGGTGCCCGCCAGCACGATGCCCCACAGGCTCAACGGGATTTGTCCGGTGTGCGCCCAATGGGCCGCCGGCGGAATCACGATTTCGCTGGGCAAGGGGAACAGCGAACTTTCCACCGCCATCATCAGCGCGATGGCGGGATAACCGCCCGTTTGCAACGCGTGATTATACCAATCGCTCAGGCTCTGGATGATTTGATGCATGGCGCGTGGTTATAGCGGAAAATGACGGGGAGGCAATCCGCGAATTGCGCGAAGGAACATGAATTTAATTCCCGGATTTCCGGCGGTTGTAATAAGCTTGAATTTCTTCAGGCGTCGCGGGCTGCGGCCAAACCCAGTCGTAAATCCTGTCGCGAGCCATCAGCCAACTTTGCGAATAGGAGTAATAGGGGGCCGACCCCGGATTGCCGCCATCGTCTTTGCCGTCCCCACCGATGGAATAAAGCAAGAAGGTTCCGTCGGCATTTCGCCGGTAACGCAGCGGTTGACCGTCCACGACATCGAGAGGAACTGCGGAAATAAACTCTGGCACAAGTGAGTTCAAATCCGGCGGATATTTTCCGTATTTGAGCTGATACCGTTTCAAAGCAATGGCTGCCACAACCTGTTGCCGGGCAACTTCGTTGACTTCGGCGCGTTGGAATTGGTAAGCCGCATTATGTGCGTATCCCGCAAAGAAATAGTGCAGTTCGGGAGCAAAAAAATTCAACAGCCAGAAATTCTTCTGACCTTCAGTATGCCACTCCGCCATCCTTTTCCATTCTTCCTGGAACGGAGGAAGTGAACGATTTGTTTGCGCGAGGCGAACAGCGCTGAGAACTGTTTGGTAATTTTTCAAAGCCAGGAGTTCGTCGGCATAAGACCACGAGAATCGCCACAATCCACTTTCAACTCTCAGAATTGTTCCCCGCCAAGCGGCTTGTGGAAGTTCAAACCATGCGGAAGAAGGTTCGTCGCTTCCATTAACGAATGCCCGTTTGAGTCCAGCTCGAAATTTGGAACTGGAACTTCGCCAATCCACAAGAACCCCGTCATTTGCCGCGCGCTCCATTTCAACCGCACGTTCCAAAGTTTGGACAGATTCCAAACTGCTCCAGTCGCGTTGCAGCATGGCAAGCTGTTCCCCGGTCACCCCCGGCGATTGCAAAAACTCCCAAGTTGCCCCAACACTCCGACTGATAATTCCAGAACGAACTTGTTCCGAAGACAGACACGGTTCACGTTCAAGACCTTTTGTCAGCGCCAGCATGGCGCGAATTTTTAAAAGCGCAGCAGCGGTGTCGCCGCGGTGTAAATCACAAACTGATGCCCCGGACAAAAGGAGTGAGGCGTCCCTCATTCCAATGAGCTCGCGCGATTCCAGCAGGAAGCCTTGTTTGAAATCGAAACGAAAATCGAAAGCGGGGCGGTCAATGATCTGTTGGAGCAAATTCAGCGTGTCACGACGTTGACCAACCGCCGCGTCTGCCTCCGCCCAAGCGTTGGTTGTCCGAAGATCGATTCGGGGCTGCATCGCGCGAGCAAATGCCTTGGCCGGGCCAATGAATTGCATTGGCAACGGCAGATTTAGTTTTGAGAAAGCGTTGAAGTCCCAATTACTTCCCTGCCAGGAAAAGAACGCCTTGCGGAAAGTGTCCGCGCTGTTTTGTTCCGGCGGAATTGGTGGAGGCACCAATTCTTCAACCGTCAGTTTTTCACCGGCGGCGCGAAGTTGTCTTTTGTAAGACTCAACGGCCCATTTCCAGCGAAAGTGCATTTCATAAGCTGCAATGCAGGAGACGACCAAAAGGATGCCAAGAACAATGATTAAGATTTCCCGGCGGCGGTTCATGCTTTAGGATTTCATTATCCGCTTTTACGCCGATTCCCGTGAAACTAAAGCGGAAAATTCGCGTCCCTCCGCACAATTTGCAGATCAGGCTTTCAGGAAAAACCGCCGTTGCTTTTCGCTGATGGGCATTTCGAGTTTTTCCATCACGGCCAGCATGTCCTCCCAGACCTTGCGTTTCTCGCTCATGGCTTGGTTGCGCAACAAATACGCCGGATGATACGTCGGCATCAGCGGTGTGCCGCGATAGGTTTTCCAGGTGCCGCGCAGCTTGGTGATGCCAAGGGTCTTGCCGAGCAAGCCGTCCACCGCCGTCGCGCCCAGCGCGACAATGACCCGGGGCCGGATCAAATCAATCTGCTCGTGCAGATACGGAATGCACGCGGCCATTTCGTCGGAGGTCGGTTTGCGGTTGCCGGCAGACTGACCGGGCGTGTCGGGCCGGCATTTCAAAATGTTCGCGATGTAAACATCCGCGCGGCTCAAGCCCGTCGCCTGGATGATTTTCGTAAGCAACTGGCCGGCCTTGCCGACGAATGGTTCGCCCTGTTCGTCTTCATCCGCGCCCGGCGCTTCGCCCACGAACATGAGTTGCGCGTCAATGCTGCCGACGCCGAACGCGACGTTTTTGCGCGACGACGCCAGATGCGCGCATTTCACACACGCCAGCGCGCGCTCGCGCAACGCGGCGAAGGCCACCGCTTTTGCCTGCGGATCCAGCGGCGCGGAGGCGGGCAAATTGTCCGCAGCCGACGACGTAAGGAGGCTCTGTTGTATCGCTGGTTGATTCCCGGTCGCAGACATCGGAAAAGTTTGAGCCTCCTCATGTCGGCTGCTACGAAGTTCCTGTGACGGCACAGCAGGCCGTGGCGCGGGTTGTGCCAGGGCGCGGAGGGTTTCGGGTGCGATGGCAACATGGCGCACACCGCGCGATTTCAAGTCTTCCAAATGTTGAATCGTCGCGTCGAGCAGTTGATTATAGGCCGAACACATGGCGTTATCGTAGCGGCTGGGACGGGAAGCGCAAAAATTATTTGTTCACCATGCGAAACTCTTTGATTTTGGCGCATCCGGCAGGACTCGAACCTGCAACCTTCTGATCCGAAGTCAGAAGCTCTATCCAATTGAGCTGCGGATGCGCGCGCGGGAGCGCCTTGACCCGGACCCCGGCGAGAATTCCACCTTCATCGGATTTCGGCGCGGCAAGAGAAGTCCGCAAATATCACATCCCCGATTTTTCCAATTGGAAGAACCACGACGCGTTTGAACGCGCCTTCGCCCGTCTGGAAAAAAATTTACGGACCAGCCTTCGCTAAAAGCTACGGCCCGGCAAGCGAGCATCAAAAGGCAAGGTTGCCTCGCCGAGGCGACCGTTCGGACACGCGGGCCGCGCGTCCCCACCTCGAATTTGCGGCGAAGGTGAAGCTGTGATTTTCAGCCCGGCGGTTTGGTGCCGGCGTCCGGCTTGCGATGGTAGATCAGAAAAATCTGGTCGAACTGAACATAAGGCCTTCCTGGCAGCCAGCGGATGGCGTTGATTTTGTCACTCGCGTCAAACACCTGAACTTGTTCATAGAATTTCCGCAGTCCATCGGTGTCCACATAGGTCCCGTTTTGGGCTTCCGCCGGTCGCAGCACCAACCAGTCCGGTTTGAGTTCGAGATAGACCTGATTTTGTCTGGCCGGGCCAAGCCGTTTGCGGGTCTCGACCATTTCCTTGGAAGCGAGGCCGGGATAATCGAGCATCTTCAGCCCTGAATAATAGCCGATGTAACCGAGCGGTTCCAGCATCACGGTTTCGTGCGGTGTTTGCGCGTGGTCACGCAGCCAAAGGCCGATGGGGCGGCGCAGGCCGTTTTCGATGAGGGACTGCTGAACCTGGAGTTGCCGGGCGACACAAACCGTGACCGCCAGCTGGCCGGCCGCCAGGCCGACAGCGGAAAAGCGCAAAATTTTCGGGAGATGCGCAAACCATCCGCGGTCCCAGCCGAGTTGCGGGAACTTCATGGCCAGACAAAGCGCCTGGTCGAACAGCAGGCCGATGGTCAGGTAGCCCAGCACAGCTACGGTCGGCAAATACCAAGGGGGAAAGTATTTCAAGACGTCAGACAGATAAAAATTTCCAAGCAAATATGCCAACGAGAACAATCGTGCTTGTGGGCGCAACACAGGAATCAGCCAGGCGAGGGCGGCCACCACTCCCAACTCATAGGATACACGAACAAAAGTATCAGACCATCCGCCATGATCTGCAAAGCCAGGCAAAAACGTAAATTGAATGCTCGAATCAGTTGAGGTCAGCATTCTAAGGGGGAACGTCAACAAGTCGGTCAAGAGATACACCGAGGCTATCGGAGGCTGGTTTGCCCCCTTGGCAATGATAGTGTGCGGTATGGGCGATCCATAATACGACCAGGCCCATAAAAACCACGGCAGATACAAAATGGCGCAGACCAATCCGGCGCGGAAGAGAAGCTTTCCCCATCCCTTCCCGGAACGGTCGGCCGTCTTGCCGGAAAGGAACAGCAGCGTTCCCACGCCCAGTATGGCGATATAGACGCAACTGTCCGGGCGCGCCCACATCAAGCCCGCCCAGCCGACGCCGATGCGAAGCATCTGACGCGACCCAGTCACCACCAAGCCGTGAATCGCCAGCGCCAGAAAGAAAACCAGCAGACCGGTCTCCATGCCGTTGATGCTGAAATCCACGATCTTGGCATCCAGACCAATCAGCGCCACCGTCAGCCAGCAGGAAACCCGCCGCAGTTGCAAAGTTTGCAGAACCCGGAAAAGCAGGACCACCCCTGCAGCCAGCGCCCCGAGGCTCACCAGCCGAAACAGCCACAGAACCAGATTATCCGATTGATTGCCTGTCAGCCAGGAAAACGCCGCCGGCAGGAGAACCCCCAGCGGCGAAGTGAACGAGTGCAGCCGTTCGCCGGGAGTAAAAACGAGGCCGTGGCCGGTCGCCAGATTTCGACTGGCGCGAAACGTGATCCAATAATCCTCCCACGCGTGTTGAGTGCAGGCCGCAAACACCAGACCAATCAGCAGCACAAGTCCCGCGACCTTTACCTCGGGTCTCATGGCCGCCATTTTCATGCCGCAGGAAAATAACTTTCCCGGCGGTGCAATGCAAGGTTTGCACTTCCCGAATTTTCCCGTTTAATCCCTGCACATGAATCGCCTATTGGCCATCGCCACGAATCTTTTCCCGATTTGGGTTTTGGCCGGCGGCGCGCTGGCGTTGGTTCATCCCAACTGGTTCACCTGGTTTAGTGGCAATTTCATCACGTGGGGGCTCGCGGTCATCATGCTCGGCATGGGCATCACGTTGAGCGTGGACGATTTCAAGG
>DAIRTX010000063.1:0-20858 GCA_036803685.1 Verrucomicrobiota bacterium
TATTTGGATTACGGTTTCGGATGCGGTTTCAACGGATCAAATCAAGCAGGCTGCCCGGATTTTCAGTGGCGCTGATTTGTTTGCCGCCCTGGTAAACATTTTCGCCGCGTCCATTTTCCACCGACGCAACCGGTAGAGGGTGGCAAACGTGAAATCAGGAGCCGCACCGCCCTGGCCGCCGCCGATGCACTCATCGTCCGGGTGCGGCGAAAAGATGATTGCCGCAGGCACATTCGGCAGGGGTTTGGGTTTGTGGTGTGGAGAAATGCCACCAAGGGCAGTGATTTCCCCGCCGCGACGAGTTGGGCAAAGGAGGAAACAAAGTTATGATAGGGGTTCATCGTAATTCCGGTGCAATCAAACACAAAGCGCCTCGCACGCGCCAACTTTTTCACAGGAAACCCTACTTATTCAACCCCCAATTCAGGGGGGTTGTTGCAATGACCGCCTTCGATAACATTTCAATCTGAACAGCGACCTTTTGTAATCCAAGAGGTCAATATATCAATATAATTTTACCAAACTAACTTTTATGGAAGTCGTCATTCGACCAAATGCGGATGCCGCTACCGACTTGGTGGCGCGGGTTATTGCCAGGGAATTGCGGGACAATCCGCGTTTGGTGATGGGACTGGCCACGGGACGCACGATGGAATCGGTCTATGCCCGACTTGTCCAAATGCACCGTGAGGAAGGTCTCGATTTCTCGGCCTGTCGCACGTTCAACCTCGACGAATACGTCGGCCTGTCAAGCAACCATGCCAATTCCTACCGGCACTACATGAATCACCACTTGTTTTTGCAAGTGAACATTGATTTGCAGAATACGCATCTGCCCGATGGCATGGCGGCGGATTTGGTCGCCGAATGCGCAAATTACGAACGGCTGATTGCCGGGAACGGCGGCATTGATCTCCAACTGCTCGGCATTGGTCAAAATGGCCATCTGGGTTTCAACGAACCCCTGTCCGCGCTGCGCTCGCGCACGCGGGTGAAGATTCTTTCGCCGGTGACGCGCGCCCAGAATGTGCCGCTTTTTCCCAGGCCCGATCTTGTGCCGCATCGCGCGATTACGATGGGGGTTGGTTCTATTTTGGATTGCCGCGGCTGCATCTTGCTGGCCACCGGCGAGGAAAAAGCGGCGATTGTCGCCAAGGCCGTTGAAGGCCCGATCACCAGTATGATTTCGGCCACCGCATTGCAGTTGCATCCCGAATGCACACTTATCTTGGACGAGGCGGCGGGCAGCCAGCTCAAGGAATCGGATTATTATCACTGGGTTTTCGAGAACCAGCCGGAATGGGAGCCTTTCCGCGCGGTTTCGTCGCCCATTGCAAAAAGTGGATTCCAAGCCAAACGCCAACTGGAGAAACAATCGGTTGAAGCAATGTCTGACGTTTTGGAATGAGGCGGCAAAACAGGTTGTCAGGTCGGGTAGCTTCCAAGTGGCGGGTGCGGAAGAAGGCAAATTTATAATTGCTGCTGCATAACAATTGTCCGGTTGCGGGTTGACGACAGCGGACAAAAGCTTTTTCATGAAGCCGATGTCCAAGCAACATCCCAATGCAGGTTTTGCGAATGTTGAGTCAACCGGCAAGGTCAAAAAGTGCAATTGGAAAGATCGTTTGATTCTCCGACGCTATCGCTTTCCGGCCTCTGGTGAATCAGAGCAGGATCTGGCCACGCGCATTGATCATGCCGGGGTGGGTTATTTTTTTCCGCTCGGCACACCAGACATGGAGACGGCCGCTGCCAAAGCAGCCCAGATTTATCAGATGGCAGTGAAGCAAGGTTGGAACAGTGTCTTCCAACATTTTCCCCGCGAGTTGATCGTGAGCTTCGAGTGGTGTATGAACCCAGTGTTGTGGACTTATACCACCATTCACACGTTGGTGGGAAAGCGGGCAGGCTTGGCATCTGATTCTTTGCCGACCAATCCCAATCGGCAGCGCGAGCGCGTGCTGGTGGTTGAACTGGATGCGGGCATTCGCCGGGCTTTGTGCTGGAGCATTGACCAGCAAGCCGGATTTGGCAGCGTTCCCTGCGACTCGGTGGAATCCTTCACCCGTGCCTTGGCTCTCCACAAGCCCCGCATGGTTCTCTTGAACCATAATCTGGCCGGCCGCATCGGCTTCAAATTCACCGGCACCATCGCCCCCATTCAACCGGGAGTGCCGGCCCTCACCTATTCGGTTCATGTGGACGGCGACCAGATGTTTGTTTCCACGCCGGGAGGTGCCAGCGGTTATTTGGTCAAACGGGTCAAGCCGGATCGGTTGCTGGAGCCGATTTTAAGTGTCACCTCCCGTTCGGAGTTGATGACAGAGGATTTTCTGCTGCGCGTTAAATATTATTTTCAAGAGTTGCTTCAATTACATTCCGTCCATGATAATTCGACGCTGGCCAAGCTCACCCGCCGCGAACGTGAGGTGCTGGCACTTTTAAGCAAAGGTTTTGTGGACAAGGAAATCGCGCAGGCAATGGGCATCAGTGTCTGGACGGTGCATGGACACATCAAAAAGATTTTTAAGCAGCTTAATGTGCGCACCCGCACGGAAGCGGTCATCCGATATTTGGAAAAATAGTTTGCTGGTTTGCACGCGATGAATGCGGCGGAAAACCGCTGGCGGCAGCTTTGCCCCACCCCCCAATACAGGGGGTAGACAGAATGGAAATAATAATTAAAATGGAAAAGCAAACATCAAAAACCTTAAACGTCCATGAGCCTATGAAATTAACAACAACAAGAAAATTAACCATGTGGAAAAAGAAGCTGCTGCCGTTCGCGGCGGCACTGGTATTGTCAGGTGTTCGCACGGCGGGTGCGGTGGATTATCCCAGCACAATTTTGGCGGATCATCCGATCGCTTACTACCGCTTGGAAGAAACCTCTGGCACCACCGCTGCTGATAGCAGCGCTTCAGGACTCTTTCCCGGCACCTACATTGTCAACGGCTCCCACCCGCTGTTGGGACAGCCCGGCATAGACACCAACTCCATCACTCTGTCGGTGGCGCAGCCTTCCTCTGTTACTGCCGGCTATTATCCGGAGTTCAACCAGCAAGTCCCGTTCTCGTTCGAGATTTGGGCCCGACCAGTCAGCACTGACCCAGGCAACAATCGCTGCCCGATTGGCAACTGGTCCGGTTGGGGGCTTGACAGTGGCTGGTATGTTTATCAGTCGGCAGGGGCACCAAACACCTTTGCCTTGGTTTGCGATTCAGCGAACGGAACTTGGCTGACTTCTCCAGCCTTTAATCTGCTTAGCTGGTGTCACTTGGTCGGCACCTATGATGGAACCAACATGAGTTTTTACATGAATGGTGCGCTGGTCGGCACCCACTCCGCCGCTGGTTATGTGGCTAATACTGTCAATCCTCTTGCTCTGGGCAATCGTAGCGACGCATCCGGATATGGAGCCTTCGATGGAGGCTTGGATGAATTCGCTTATTTTACCAACGCGCTGACCGCCGCTCAAGTTCTGGCCCACTATCAAGCCGGGACCAACTCTTTCCGCGTGGCAGCGCTCCCGCCATCAATTTTGACGGACGTGCATTCAATCAGCGCCTACGCGGGACACACTGTGCAGTTCAAAGTTCTTGCGGACGGAACGGCTCCACTGGCGTATCAGTGGTATAAGGGAACATCTCCGATAAGCGGAGCCAACAACAACACGTTGGCCTTCACCTGTGTTCCCGCAGACGACAGCACGACTTATAGTGTTGTTATCACCAACTACGTCGGCTCTATAACCAGCAGCGTGGCAACCCTCACCGTTTCAACCGGTCTCCTGATTGACGCCCCGCTGACTTCCATCACCCGCAACGTCGGCAGTGCGGCGGCGTTTGAAATTGTGGCCGAGGGCGCGTTGCCGATAACCTATCAATGGCACAATGGAGATACTACTTTGATCCCGGGTGCCACCAATCAGACATTGTGGCTGTCAAACGTTCAGTTAACCAACGACGGCGCGACCTACTATGTCAGTGTCATCAATCCTTACACCTCCATTGACAGCGGTTCGGCTATGCTGAATGTTCAGGCGCGGCCCGTCACCAATTCGATCAATGGCTATGCCAAAGTGGTGGTGGCCGACGGTCCGGTCGCGTTTTGGCAACTGGACGAGCCGACTGACAGCACCACAGCGGTTGATACTGTCGGCAGTTTTGACGGAACCTATCTTCCGGGGGCGGGCAGCTTCACATTTGACGCACCCACGGGTATTCCGCACAGCACCAACGGGGCCTTGGGCGTCGTAAACGGGGCGACGGTCAGCATTCCTTATGCTATTGAAATCAATCCGCCGGGCGCGTTCACGGTGGAAGGTTGGTTTCAGCCCGCCTCAACCGCGGCCAATGGCAATGATTATCGCACCGCGCTTTCATCCATGAGTAATCCATGGGGCGCCGGCCCAACCGGTTGGCTGGTTTATCAGACGGGCGGCAACAATTGGTCCTGGTGGCCTTACAATGGTTATTGGACGGGCGTTCAGCTTACCGACCCGGACGCCATCGTTGCCGGCCAGTGGTATTATATCGTGCTCGCCTATGACGGCACGACGTTCACTTTGTATGTCAATGGCGTGGCGAGAGCTTCAGGGACCGATAGCGGATTCGTTCAGAACGGGAATGTGCCTAGTGGCAGTCTTGATTATAATTACAATTATAATCAAAATCATGACCCCGGTGCGAGCGGCCCCGTTACTCTCGGCTGGCGTATGGACAATGGTTTCAATCCGTTCAACGGCACAATGGATGATGTGGCCATCTATAATAAAGTGCTTACTCCGCAACAGATTCAGAACCATTTACTGAATACGACTCACCTCTCCATTGTGAGTTCCGGCAGCAACATTGTGATCACATGGCCGGTGGGTACGCTCCAGGCGGCACCTGCTGTCACTGGCACATATACCAATATCATCGGGGCAACGTCGCCCTATACGAACTCGGTGGTTGGGACGCAGCGGTTTTATCGCGCCCAGCTACAGTAATTAACAATGATGTCTTGAATTCATTGGCCGGGGTGGCCTTGTCATCCCGGCCAATACACAGAAATAAAAGTATCAATGTGATGAAAAGCCAAACATTGAGGAGCGTTTTCTTTTCCCGGGTCATTCGTCGTAGCCGGACGGCTTTTACATTGATTGAACTTCTGGTCGTGATTGCCATCATTGCCATTCTCGCAGCCATGCTCCTCCCGGCCCTGGCCAAAGCAAAAGACACGGCAAAGCGAATTCAATGTTTGAGCAATCTGAAGCAACTAAATCTCTGTGGCATAATGTATACCGGTGATAATGATGGCCGATACGCCAAAAATATAGGAATCGCGGGTTTGTCAGTCGGTTCGTGGATTCAGGGCTGTATGACTTATCCTGATGATCCTGCTTACGGACAAGTCACTCCCGGGGTGCATGATTCCACCAATCAACTTTGTATCACAACGGGAACCTTCTGGCCTTACAACAATAGTTTAGCCGTATATCATTGTCCGTCGGATCTCACCTTGGTCGGCGGTATTCCCAAAGTGCGCAGTGTATCAATGAATGCTTGGATAGGATCCACCAACGCACAAAGATCTGCCTATTATGCAACTCCGGGGTCGGAAAATTATCGCGCCTATCTGAAGGATACTGATGTTCGGGCATCATCTTTAACGTGGTATCTGATTGATGAACACGAATTGACCATCAACGATGGATTCTTCCTGGTAGATATGACCAGCAAACGTCCTTTCACTGACCTTCCGGCGACCCGGCACAATCGGGGCTATGGACTTTCATTTTGTGACGGCCATTCTGAAATCTACAAGCTGATAGACGGTCGCTCCAAATGGCCGGTTCCATCCAACGTCAACTCGCCTTTCAATCCTGATTACGTCAACTTGCAAAGCGTGACCACGGTGCTCAAGTAAGCTTGGAACTGACAGGCAAAGTTTTTGTGTTATTGTGGCTCATGAATTTTAGTCCCAAGTGGTTTGACCGAAAGCGGCAGGTGGCTCTTTCAATTAGTGTATTGTGTCTTCTTTCCATGATTACCCATGCCGAGATTTGGAGAACAGGTTATTATCCCGGATGGGAGCAGGCCTCTATGCCGGCATCCAACATTGATTTTACAGCGCTTACTCACATCATTCATTTTTCGGTGGTGCCCAATTCGAATGGTTCTCTGAACAGTAATGCCAATGGTATCACAACAGCCAATTCTGCGGATGTGGTGTCGCGAGCACACACTGCTGGTGTGAAAGTGGTCATTTGTGTGGGTGGTGCTGACAGCGAAAGCGCCTTTCAAGCAGCGACCAGCATCGCCAACCTGCCGGTTTTTATAAACAACCTCACGAATTTCATGGCGACCCGTGGCTACGATGGTGTGGACATTGATTGGGAGCCGCTCCCCGCCGCCGATGCCCAGCAATACACCAACCTGGTGAATGGTCTGCGCTCCGCCCTGAACGGATTTCCGCAACATAAATTACTGACGGTGGCGGTCGGTGCTTATCCGCCTTACGGAGATTCTTTGACCGCAGAATACGTCATGTTCGCCGCGCTTCAGAGCCAGTTTGACCAGATCAACATCATGGTTTACGACCTGTCCGGCCCTTATGACGGCTGGGTGACATGGTTTAATTCGCCCATCTATGATGGTGGCTACCGTTTTCCAAGCAACGGCAACTTGCTCCCCTCTGTGGACGGCGCGGTGAAAAACTTCCTCACCAACGGAGTCGCTCCGGCCAAACTGGGCATCGGCATCGCTTTCTATGGATACCTCTGGACCGGCGGTAGTGGCACTTCGTCGGTTAGCATTACCCAGCCACGGCAATCATGGACTAAAGCGCCAACCGCCACCGCCATTCGTTACAGCACCATCATGACCGATTATTATCAATCGAATTTATACCATTGGGATACCAATGCCCAATCGGCCTATCTTAGCATCACCAACGCAAATCCCACAAACAACACATTCATTTCCTACGACGATCAACGCACCTGCCAGGCCAAGGTTAGCTATGCCCGCAACCATGGTCTTGGCGGGGTGATGATCTGGGAACTTGCCCAAGACCATCAGAGCGGACAATCCAGCCCCTTGGTGCAAGCGCTCAAACAGGCATTGGCCACGCCCGGTTTGACCAGCATCCAATTCAGTAATCAGAACATCAACTTAAGTTTCCCCAGCCTTCCACTCGGCTCCTACCGTGTCCAGTGGACAAGTGATATGACCTTGAACGCCTGGAACACCCTCGTCGTCACCAACGTATCCGGCCTCGGTGGGATACTGCAGATTGCCGACCCCAATTTCTCCAGCCAGTCAAAACGTTTTTATCGTGTCAAGACACCGCCTTGAGCCTCGTAGAAGACTATAATGCTTATCAGCGTTACGCCATCGAGTTGTTCCCCTGGTGCTTTGAGGATGCAATCAGTCATGGGAATCGCTCAGTGGAGGACGTCGTCACCTGCTGGACTCAACGCACAAAAAACGCCGGCCTGCAACTCCGCACGGTGAAAGAATTGATGGAAGGCAAAGGCATCGAACGCCCCACCAGCGCCGCAAGCCTGGACGACACCTTCAAAAAAGCGCCGGAGTCGAAGAAGCAAGGCCGGCAGACAGAACTCGGCGTGTAGGGGCGCTTGCGCTGTCTCTTTTGACCTCATTCACTTTGTTCCGACGCGGTCGCGCCGTAGCCAGAGGCGCAGGCGGAAGAGTCGAAAAAACCGGGCTGAACTTCGGTTCAGCCCGGTTTCTTTTTAGGCGCGCGTGTCCCTATTTTTCAACTGCACCTAGGGATTAAACCCGGTTAGGACGATGGGATAGTTGGTTGTCGGCACATTATTCGGAAAATAGATTGTGAATCTGTAACTGGGGGTGAATGGTGACCGTTGTTTGATAGAGGGTTGCCGAGTCGTAGCTCGAAGCGCTTTTGGTGAATCATCATTTCAGCCCGCCTACGCGCTGTGCGCTACGGCGCGGCAGTCTTTGCTTTTCGTTGTGATGGGCTGGCTTGCCGAGCCGGAGTTCGGAGCATTTGTGAAAAGTTGTGCATCGTAGCCCATCTTCGTTTTACTTCGACGCGGCAGCCTTCGTTCTCCGCTGTGAAATGCTGGCTTGCCGAGCCGTAGCTTTGAGCGGTGGTTGGTGAGCGTAAGTCCCAGCCCGCCTGCGCTTTCAGCTTCGGCGCGGCAGCCTCGCTTTTCGCGGCGCTCAAAGCGAAGGCTGGTGGGCGATGAGGGATTCGAACCCCCGACCGTCTCCGTGTAAAGGAGCTGCGCTACCACTGCGCCAACCGCCCGACCAAAACCACCTTATCAAAGCTGCGTCGGTTGGCAATGTTGGACAAGGCACTTCACTTTTCCGCAATCAACGTTCCATCCCGCCGCAAACGCATTTTCTGTCCCCGCCATTCAACGGTATTTCCCAAAAACGCGCCGGCCCAAATCGCCGCTTGCTGCAAATCTTTTACCGGTGCCAGCCACGGCGGCGCGAGGTTGTCGCGCGATTGCATGAATCGGCGCTGGAGATTTTGCGCCAGGACAATACGGATGAGCAAACAAACGACAGCGATGAGCGGAGCGCAAAGTGTTTTCGACAGGACGAGCGATGCCATCAACCACAGCAGCGGCCAGAGCGTGGCGTTGGACAGGATGCTGAAAAAATACGGCAGGGGCCGGCAGACGCGGATGGTGCGCGCCCAGCGCAGTTGATGTTTCCAGACCTCACACCAGTTCATTGGCGCGTCCCAACATTCCACAACGACGGGGCAAAGCGCGATGCGATGGCCGCGCTGCGCGATGCGATGGCCGAGTTGATAATCGTCCGCGAGGCAATTCACCCATGCGGCGAAGCCGCCGATTTCTTCGAGCAATTTGCGGCGCGTGAGCATCGCCGCGCCGAGGGCGAAGTCGAGCGGTTTGAGGTTGGTGGATTGCAAAACCTGGCTCCAGAAATCTGCGTTGATGGCAACGGCCTCGCAACGCATGGCGGTCGTCGCGGGATTCGCCAGCCGGTAAAAGCAATTGACCAGACCGACTTTTGAATCGCGCAGCGGCGCGGTAATGTTGGCGAGAAAATCCGGCGGCACACGCACATCGGCATCGCTGACAAGAATCAGCGGATGTTTGGCCAGCCGTTCGAGTTGAATGAGCGTGGAGACTTTGCCGTTGGCGCCGAGTGATTCAGCGCAGACGACGAGTTGCGCGTCGCGACCAGGATTTTTTTCAATGAGTTCGCGGACGATTTTGCAAACCGGATCACTGGCGTCAGCGACGCCGAACAGAATTTGAATCTGGCCGGCGTAATTTTGATTGAACCAGCTTTGGAGCGATTCAGCGGTGGTGGCGTCGCAACCTTTGAGCGGTTTGAGCAGGGTGATGGCCGGGGCAAAGGACAAATCGGTGACGCGCCGGTGCAGCGGAAAACGCCCGGCGGCGAGCCATTGCCAGAGCGCGAGGGCAAGACTCAACAGTGCCAGGGCGGCGAGAGTGGTTTCGAGAAAATTCACCGGCGGAAAACAAACCGCAAATCAGGCGGCAGCGCCAGAGATTTTGTCTTCGGGATGTTCGTCGAGGACGAGCACGCCGTGCGGCGGAAGGTCGTAGTTGCCGGAAAAAGTGTTGCCCGTGAGGAAATCGTGCATGGGCTTGTAAAATTGGATGCGCACGGGCGAGTTCTGGTGGTTGAGCAAAAAGAAGACGCGCATGCCTTCCTTTTCCCGCAGGCTGACTTCAATGTTTTCAGGAACTTTAAGCAGGGGTTGCAGGCCGCACATCTGGCGCAACCACGAAACGAGGTCGTGGTAAAACTGCTGATGGCTCATCGTGCCGACGTAAATGGCCTTGCCGAGGCCGAAAGCGTTCATCGTGATGGCGGGACGACCGGCGTAAAAATCCTTCGCATAAGTCGCCAAAATCTGGCAGCCCTTCGGCTCGATGATGTCGCACCAAAGCCGGGCGGGATGCAAATGGCTGGTCGGGAACGCACCTTTGAAGGTGAGGTGATTTTCCTCGCCGGGTGGAATGGGGTCGAATTCCAAAACTTCCAGGCCGAACAAATCGGTCAGGTTGTTCGGGTAGCCGTCGTCGGGCACGATGCAATATTCATTGACGAGGCCGGTGTTGAACGTGCCGACGAGCGTGCCGCCGTTTTGGACGTACAGTTTGAGCCGGTCCGCCTCGCCCGCGGACAGCAGGTGCAGCGAGGGTGCGAATACGATTTTGTATTGCGAAAGGTCTTCCGTTGGCCGAGCAAAATCCACGGAGATGTTGCGGTCGTGAAGTGCGTTGTAAATGAGTTGAATGTGCTCGCGGAGGTTGAAAAATTTGTTCGGCTGCATCGGCTGTTGCAGCGTCCAGTCGTTGTCGTGCGTGTAAAGAATGCAGGCATCGGCCACAACCTTGGTGCCTTTGATGGCGGGGGCGAGCAATTTCAATTCCTCGCCGATTTGGCTGATTTCCTTGAAGATGCGGGTGTTGCCTTCGAGGTGGTGCGGCAGCACGGCGCCGAAAAATTTATCATTGCCGATGCGCGGCTGGCGCCAGTGGTAAAAAAACACGCCGCAGGCGCCACGCGAAATCAATTGGTAGGTGAACAGCCGGATGACGCCGGGACGCACGAGCGAGTTGACGTCCTGCCAGTTGACCTGGCCGGCTTTTTGTTCAATGACCCAGAATCCGCAGTCGCTGTCGGGCGTCTTGATGTCCGTTTTTTTGAGCGAGCGGAGGATGTCAATGTCGCAGGCCAGTTCGGTGGATTTGGTCTTGATGGCCGCGTTGCTCTCGATAGAGACAAAATCCACGACGTTCGCCATGTCGAAGTGGTCGAATTTCCGCGTGAGCGCGCGCAGGTTGACGGTGACGGGATGGTCGGGGCAAATTTCATGCAGGACATCAGCCTGCATCCGGGCAAAGGCGATGATAGCGTCGCTGCAGAAGCGGTTCCAATCGAGCAAGAGCGCCGGGTTGTGCATCGCGGGGGCATACATGGGCATCGGCACATCGTCGAATGAGGAAACGATCTGACCCCAGCAGCGCAAGCCGAGCTGGTCGTTGAGGCGCCCGACGGTTTCGTATTTCAACTTGAGCCAGTTTTGCCATTCCAGGCGCGAATCTTCGTTAAACGACCACTCGGTTTGATGTCCGCCGAGGCCGTTGTCAATCTGCCAGGCGATCAGTTGGGGATGATCGCCCAGGGCTTGAGCCATGTTTTCAACCAAACGCTTGGAAGTGTTCCAAAAAGTGTCGTTGTTGAAGCAAACGGCGCGGCGCGTGCCTTCGTGCTTGACCCGGCCGTACTCGTCGATCGGCAGAATTTCCGGATGTTTTTTGGCCAGCCAGATGGGCGGCGCGGCGGTGGGTGTGCCGAGAACGACTTTGATGTCGTGTTGCGCCATGATGTCCATCACCCGGCGCAGCCAGAGAAAATCGTATCGGTCCTCTTCGGGTTCGCAGAGTCCCCAGGAGAATTCGCCGATGCGGACAACGTTGATGCCGGCCTTGAACATCAATTCAGCATCGCGTTCCCAAGCGCCCTCGGGGTTGTCGGCGGTGCCGGCGTAAGGGAAGACCCACTGCTCAGGATAATAATCAACGCCAAAAAACATAACCTTAACTCACGGGTTTCAACCGGAGTCTAAAAGCGGACTGCCGCGCTTGCAATCTAAAAATCGCAGTTGCGATGGCAAATTAAAACATGCCGGCTAATTTGTTGATTTCTTGAACAAACCGCCGATGCCTGAGGTGATTTTGCTCGCGCCTTCGCTCACGGCCTTCCCGGCATCCTTGCCCAGGGCATCGGCGGCGTCCTTGCCGATGTCAGTGCTGGCGCTGGCGACGGTCTTGATGGTGGCGCTGGTGATGGCGCCGAGCACGCGCCGCGTCAAATCAGTCGCCGTGATGCCGGCGTTGCCTTTGCCCAGGTTGGTGAGATGAATATCCGGCAGCGGCAGGGTCATTTCCTTGCCGCTCATGTCGGTGAGACGGACGTGAACCATGGCGCCGGTAATCAAAAAGTCGTCCACTTCGATTTTCCGGCCGGGTTCGTTGCCCGCCTTGGCGGTGGTGTTCGTGGAAGCGGGTCCGCCGCTTTTGGCGATGGCATTCACGTTGTCCATGATTTTGCTGAGGTTGTTGCCGCCGAGGCCGCCTTCAAAAGTGATTTCCGCCGCTTCAACGCGCACCGAGCGCACGACGATTTTGTCCGACAAAACCGAAAATGGATTCACGCCCACGGCTGCGGAACCGACGCTGATGGCCTGCGGCGTTTTGTAACCTTCAGGATTGCCGACGACGAGGCCTTTGACCCTGGCCGAGCCGGTCAGCAACGACAAATTCACCGCGTCCACTTTGATGGAAACTTGCGTGATTTTCGGGCCGACCGTTTCCATGCCCGTTTTGACGATGGTGCCGAGAAAGAAGCCCACGACAATCACCGCGACAACGATTAAAACACCAATACGATGACGACGCCCAGGAATAATTTCCTCATCATAAATTTAATCCGGCTTAAATCACTCCGCCACCGCTTGGGCCGGCAAATTCGCGGCCCGGCCTCAACCCGTTGCGAGTGATTGAACCAGGGTGACAAAATCACTGACCTGATACGGCTTGGCCAGAAAGTGGTCCGGCTTTGCCTCCGCTTTGGTGTAAATGTTTTCGTCCACCGTGCCGCTCAGGAGAATGATTTTTTGCTTCGGATGGATGCGTCTGCATTCGCGAATCAAATCCATGCCGCTCATCGAGTGCATCGCGTAATCCGTCACGATCAGCGCCGGTCGTGGATTCGCCGCGGAAAACTCCGCCACCGCCGTTTGGGGATCGCGAAACGTCCGCACCCGAAAATGCAGCGGTTCAAGAATCATCACCGCCATCTCCAGCAACATCGGCTCATCGTCCACGACGAATATCGTGACCGGCGCATTGTTGGATGGAGTGCCGTTCAAATCTGCCATAACTATCGATATAAAGAACACCTCCGCATGTCTGCTGGCAAGTGCGTTTCAAAAAAGTTATCCACACCCCGCCGGAAAATTCACATTGCGCCCGGCAAATTCTCGCCGTAACTTTTCTCCCGGCAATGAATTAAGCGCTAAAAACAGGGAATTGCGGTTATGAAAACAAAACCAACACCCGTGGCAGCCCGAAAAAAGACGACCACCCGGGTTGTGCGCCCACGCCGCGCCGCCAAACCAAAAACCACAACCGCCCGCCGCGCTTACGTCCGCCGCAAAAAAATTGAAGTCCCGCCGCTCCTGCTCGAAGGCGACCAGCCCGCGCCGCCGCCCGCCAGCGGCCCCGGCCGGAAATACGCGCTTGGCCCCGTGCCGCCGTCGCAACATTTTGAAACGGCGGAAACCGAATTGCCCGAAGCTTACGGCACCAAAAAACTTTTTTTGATCGCGCGCGACCCGCACTGGCTTTACGCGCATTGGGATTTGACGCGCGAGCAGCAGTTGAAGCTCAACGCGCGATCCGCCGCCGGCCATCTCATCCTGCGCCTTTACGCCGGCAAGGTTCAAGGCCATCCGATTTGCGAAATTCACGTTCATCCTGAATCGCGCCACTGGTTCGCGCACGTTGAGCGCGCCGGAAATTCCTACGCCGCCGAGCTGGGCTATTATTCACCGCCTGGCCGGTGGACGCGCATTGCTGTTTCCAGCGCAACGGTTACGCCGCCGGACGCCGTTTCCACGGAGAGCGACGTTGAATTCGCCACGATTCCGTTTGAACTCCCGTTTGCCAGATTGATCGAAATCATCAAATCCGCCGTGCGCGAAAATCTTCCTCTGGCGCAGGCGGTCGAAGAGCTCCGCCGCCACGGCCATCCTGAATTGCCGCGCGCCAAAGGAACGCCGGTCTCGACCTGGACGCCGCAGCAGGAACAGGCGCTGGCCAAAGTCGTCAACATTGACGAAGTGCGCCGCGTCTGGATGGGTTCGCTCGAAATCACCGAACTCATCCGCCGCCGGCTCGCGCATGAAATTTCGTCGCTCGGCGTTTCGAGTCTTTCAAGCCTTTCGAGTCCGTTCGGCGTCGCCGGGCAGCCCAAGGGCTTTTGGTTCAACGTCAACGCCGAATTGATCATTTACGGCGCGACCGAACCGGCGGCCAAAGTCACGCTCGGCGGACACGAAATCAAACTGCGCTCCGACGGCTCGTTCAGCTACCGCTTCGCGTTGCCGGATGGAAAATATGATTTGCCCGCCGTTGCCGTTTCCGCCGATGGCGCGGACGCGCGCGCGGCCAATCTGAAATTCAGCCGCGAAACCGAATATCTCGGCGATGTCGGCGCGCATCCGCAGGACCCCGCGCTCAAACCGCCGCTGGCAGAAAATGTTTGATCGCATGGACGCCCCTCCACGCGGAGCTTTGATGCTCGTTCGCTTCACCGCCGCCGGACTCATTGGTCTGGGCGCGCTGGAACTCGGGTTGTATGGGGGCGAATGTCACGTGCATCACCAGCCCGTCCAGGTTTTCCACGCCGTGCTCCTCTTCATTCCCTTTATGCTCGGAGTCGTCATTTTTGCCAGGGCCAGGGCCGTCGCGGAATGGATTTCCAACAAGTTTGACGAATGAGCGGCGAGCTTCATTGGCCTCAAGGATATCTGTCGCTGGTCCTGCACGCGCACCTGCCGTTCGTGCGCCATCCGGAGCATGAAAAATTTCTGGAGGAAAGCTGGCTCTTTGAAGCGGTCACGGAAACCTATATTCCGCTGCTGCAAATACTCGACGGCTGGCGGCGCGACGGCCTGGACGCGCCCCTGACGCTTTCGCTCTCGCCGACGCTGTGCGCGATGCTGCTCGACCCGCTCCTGCGCGGGCGTTACGAGCGGCATCTGGACAGCCTCATCGCCCTGGCGGAAAAGGAAATTCATCGCACCCACTGGGACCGCGCGTTTCGCGAACTGGCGTGGATGTATCACCACCGCTTCAATTTGGCGCGCGACACGTGGCGCGCGTGCGACGGCAATCTCGTCGGCGCGTTTCGACAATTCCAGGACGAAGGCCGGATTGAAATCATCACCACCGCCGCCACGCACGCATTGCTGCCGTTGCTGGCCAATCATCCGCCGTCCATCCGCGCGCAAATTCTCACCGCGCGCGATCATTACCGCAGTTGCTTCGGGCGCGACCCGCGCGGCATCTGGCTGCCGGAATGCGCTTACGTGGATGGCATCGAACGATTTTTGCAGGAGGCGGACATCCGCTGGTTCATTCTCGACACGCACGGGGTCCTCCACGCGCGTCCGCGTCCGCGCTACGGCACCTTTGCGCCGATTTTCACGCCCAACGGCATCGCCGCCTTCGGGCGCGACTTCGATTCCTCGCGGCAGGTGTGGAGCCAGCACGAGGGTTATCCCGGGGACGCGCGTTACCGCGATTTTTACCGCGACGTCGGTTTCGATCTTGATTTCGATTACGTGAAACCGCATCTGCCTTCGCCGGAAAATCGCGGGTTCACGGGCATCAAGTATTACCGCATCACCGGCGGCGCGGGGGACAAGGAAATTTATCAACGCGACGCCGCGTTGCAGGCCGCCGCCGGACACGCCGGGCATTTTCTCAACGAACGCGTGAACCAGGTCCGGCGGCTCACCGGACTTTTGGATCGTCCGCCGCTCGCCGTCGCACCGTATGACGCGGAATTGTTCGGCCACTGGTGGTATGAAGGGCCGGAATTTCTTGATTACTTCGCGCGCAAACTTTTTTACGACCAGAAAACCGTCGCGCTCATCACGCCGGGCGAATATCTGCGCCGGCATCCGACCAATCAAATCGCCACACCCGGCGCGTCAAGCTGGGGCGAGGAAGGTTATTGGCGCGCGTGGCTGAACGAAAACAACGAATGGATTTACCCGCACCTGCAAGTCGCGCAGGAATGGATGACCAACCTCGCGCAAAAATGTCCGAAGGCAACCGGGTTGAAGGCGCGGGCGTTGCGCCAGGCTGCGCGCGAATTGCTGCTGGCGCAGGCCAGCGACTGGCCGTTCATTTTGCGTGCGGGCACGAGTCCCGATTACGCGCGCCGCCGCGTGAAGGACCATCTGCTCCGCTTCATCGCGCTGCACGATCAACTCACCGTCACGAGGGTGGACGAAAAATGGCTGCGTGAAATCGAATCTCGCGACAACCTTTTCCCCGACGTGGATTGGAATTATTGGAAGTGACGAGGCGAAGGGGCGCTTTATCGGCAAACGGGTTTTCCGGTGACACTGTCAACGAAATCGCGCATCAATGTCTCAAATGAAGCAAAGCCGACGGATTTTTATGGGTTCTTTCCCTTCTGGCTTTCAGGGGGTTGCCTTCGTTTTTTTGGGGGTTCCGGGGCTCTTCAATTAGCGAATCTCAAATCAAGACATCGCCCACGAAAACAGAGGGTCAAGGCATGGCAACTGCTCAATATCCTTTAGAGATTTAACGCATGATCAGGTTTAACGTTTTGAACGACAAAAATTGCCGGTTTGGTAACATCGAACAACGAAATGAAAATCCGAACTTTACTCGTGGATGACCAGTCAACCGGGCTGGCGGTACTGCGGGACATGCTCCACCATTCCGAATCGGATATTGAAATCATCGGGATGGCCGCCAGCGGTCGCGAAGCCGTCGAGTCCATCAACCAGTTGGCGCCCGACCTGGTATTCCTCGACGTGCAGATGCCCGAATTGGACGGCTTCGAGGTGGTTGCCCAGATCAAGCTTCCGCGGATGCCGATCATCATCTTTGTGACGGGGCGCGATGATCTTGCGTTGAAGGCTTTCGAGGCGCACGCCCTGGACTACCTGGTGAAACCCTGCAAACTGGACCGCCTGAAATCGGCGGTGCAACGGGCCCGGCAGCAAATCCAAAGCAACCAGAACGATGAAATCCAGCAGAAGCTTCACGGTTTGTTGGATGACCTGAAGGCCGTTTCAAAATATCCGGAGCGTCTGGCTGTCAAATCCAACGGTCGCATCGTGTTCCTGCGGCTGACAGATATTGATCTGGTGGAGGCGGCGGACAACTACGTGAAGCTGTGCGTTGGCAAAGAAACTCACATGCTTCGCGAAACCATGACCGCCTTGGAGGAAAAGCTTCCCCCGGACCGTTTCGTGCGCATCAGCCGCTCGACCATTGTGAACATCGAATCGGTCAAGGAATTGCACCCCATGTTTCACGGCGAATACATGGTCTCGCTCCGCAACGGCACGCGCGCGACGCTCACCCGGAGTTACCGGGAGCAACTCCGGCAACTTGGCGTGATGACCTGAGCCTGGCGTGCTGACTTGGGCCGACCGGCCCTCATTTTCTTCCGGAATTCCACCCCTCACCGGGCGCAATTCACCCCTCAAATCCCGCAATGTGTCCCTAATTCATTACGTTTTAGCCCGTTTCTGTTAAATAACTTGCACGGGTTGAAGAGTTAATTTGGTTGATTACTTGGTGAAAAAATTTAGGGCTAAACAGAAAAAAATTATGAAAAAGTCATTAAGGTGGTCACTGTGGATGCTGGGATTTTCCGTCCTTGGCATCGGCACTGATGCGGAGGCCGTAAATATTTACCTGCGTTCCGGGGCCACGACCTGCATTTACAACACCAACGCCAGCCAGACATTGCAAAAGACGTCCGGTACGAATCAGGCAAGCATTGCGTTCTCCGCGAAAACCAACACGTTCAGTTTCTATTCAGCCGCGCTCACTAATTCGGCGTACCTTTCGTCTAGCAAGACAGCAACCGGGACAATTGGTGTGCAGAACAACGGAACCGCCGATTTTCAGTTCAACACCAGCGAGGTTATTTACGATTACAACCCGACCACAGGAAGCCAGGTCCAGATCGTCGCCGGTTCCGCTTCCAGTTGGGTCACCGTGACCAAAAATGGAAAGACCGGGCATGCCAGCCTGCCGGGGAAGTCGGTAGGCGGCTCCGGTTACACAATTCCTGCCGGCCACATGCTGAAAGCGGTCGTTACGGTGGTCGTGAACATCAGTTCCGGCATCAATGGCTCGTTGATTTACAACGCCAGCGGCGGCGATGGAAAATCCCTCGTACAGTTTCCGAAGACCGGCGGGTTCGTCTGGCTGTTTGGAAGTTTCGCAACCGCTCCGGACGTTACCATCATCGCGCCGGCCTCCGTCACCAAAAATTCGACCGGCAATATCGCTTCGGTACGCGATGCCGGCGTGGGCGCCGCCTATTCCTGGACCATCTCCAACGGAACCATTACCGCCGGCCAAACCACCCGCCAAATCACCTGGACGACTGGCTCGGCCGGTTTTGTTGGCCTAGGCGTCACCGTCGTGAGTGGTTGCGCCTCTTCCGGTTCGGCAAGTGTCGTAACCCTCAACACCAAGACCAATCAAACCATCGCGTTCAATCCGATTCCCATACACACCTATGGCGATGCTCCTTTCACCTTGAGTGCCACCGCCTCTTCCGGTTTGCCGGTTACCTTCACCATCGCGTCGGGTCCTGCCACCGTCTCGGGCAGCACGCTCACGATTGCCGGCGCGGGAACGGTCATTGTGGATGCGACTCAGGCAGGCAACGCCAACTATAACCCGGCAATCGCCGAGCAGTCTTTCACCGTGGATCCGAAGGCCCTGACCGCTTCCGGCATTACCGCAAGCAACAAAGTTTACGACGGCATCACGGACGCGGCGCTCAACACCAACAGCGCGACGTTGGTCGGCGTGCTCGCCGGGGACGTCGTTACGCTCGATACCACCTTTGTGTCGGGCGACTTTGCGGACGAAACTGTTGGTTCGGGCAAAACGGTGAGTGTCAACGGCCTCGACATCGTCGGAGCGGACGAGAGCAAGTACACGCTGGTTGACCCGACCACAACCGCCGATATCACTGCGGTGGAGTTGACCGTTTCCGGCATCACCGCCAATAACAAAGTTTACGACGGCACCACGACCGTGACACTCAACACCGGCAGCGCGGCCCTCGTGGGGGTTTTCAGCAATGACGTTGTCACATTGAACACCGGCAGTGCGGTCGGAACGTTCGCGACTAAAAACGTGGGTGCCGCCAAAGCCGTGGCCGTCAGCGGCCTGGTCCTCGACGGCGCTAACGCCGGCAATTACACGCTGACTCAGCCGACCACGGCAGCCGACATCACGGTGCGCGCGCTGGCGGTGAGCGCCATGGCTGCAAACAAAGTTTACGATGGGACGACCGCCGCCGCGGTGACGCTTTCCGACAATCGCGTCGCCGGCGACAGCCTCAGCACGAGCTACACGTCGGCCAGTTTTTCGGACAAGAACGTCGGCAATGGCAAGACCGTCACCGTGAGTGGCATTTTCGTCAGCGGCACCGACGCGGACAATTACACTTTCAACACCTCGACCACCACCACGGCCAATATCACCGCGGCAACGGTGAACGGCAACATCACAGCCAACAGCAAAGTTTATGACGGCACGACTGCCGCGACGATCGCCACCCGCAGCCTCAGTGGTGCGGTGGCCGGCGACAGCGTCAGCCTCGCTGGCGGCAGCACGACGTTCAGCGACAAAAACGTCGGCACGGGCAAGACCGTCACTGCGACAGGCCTGAGTCTGGCTGGTGCCGATGCGGGCAATTACACGCTGGCTTCCACAACGGCCACAACCACGGCCGATATCACGGCGCGTTCCCTGACCGTGAGCGCCGCGGCTGCAAATAAAGTTTATGATGGAACGACCGCCGCCGCGGTGACGCTTTCCGACAATCGCGTCGCCGGCGACAGCCTCAGCACGAGCTACACGTCGGCCAGCTTTTCGGACAAGAACGTCGGTAATGGCAAGACCGTCAACGTGAGCAGCATTTCAGTCAGCGGCACGGATGCGGGCAACTACAGCTTCAACACCACGGCAAGCGCCACGGCCAATATCACCACGGTGACATTGACCATCACTGCGGCGGCGAATACCAAGACTTACGACGGGACGACCAGTGCGGCGGCAACCCCGACAACCAGTGGTTTGCAAGGCTCTGACTCGGTGACCGGTCTGGCCGAAACCTATGACACGAAGAATGTCGGCACGGGCAAAACGCTCAGCGTGAGCGCCTACACGGTCAACGACGGCAACGGCGGCAACAACTACACCGTCAGCACCGTGGCCAGCACGGCGGGCGTGATCAGCCAGGCGACCCTGACCATCACGGCGGCAGCCAATACCAAGACTTACGATGGCACGACCGACGCGGCGGCGACACCAACAACCAGCGGTTTGCAAGGCAGCGACTCGGTGACCGGTTTGGTGGAAGCTTATGACACGAAGAATGTCGGCACGGGCAAAACGCTCAGCGTGAGCGCCTACACGGTCAACGACGGCAACAGCGGCAATAATTACACCGTCAGCACCGTGGCCAATACGGCGGGTGTGATCAGCCAGGCGACCCTGACCATCACTGCGGCGGCCAACGCCAAGACTTACGACGGTTCGACCAGCGCGTCGGCGACGCCAACGACCAGCGGTTTGCAAGGCAGTGACTCGGTGAGCGGCTTGGCCGAAACCTACGATACGAAGAACGTGGGCACGGGCAAGACCCTCAGCGTGAGTGCCTACACGGTCACCGACGGCAACGGCGGCAACAACTACACCGTCAGCACCGTTACCAGCACCGCGGGTGTGATCAGTCAGGCGTCCCTGACCATCACAGCCGCGGCGAATACCAAGACTTACGACGGGACGACCAGTGCGTCGGCAACCCCGACGGCCAGTGGTTTGCAAGGTTCTGACTCGGTGAGCGGTCTGGCCGAAACCTATGACACGAAGAATGTCGGCACGGGCAAAACGCTCAGCGTGAGCGCCTACACGGTCAACGACGGCAACGGCGGCAACAACTACACCGTCAGCACCGTGGCCAGCACGGCGGGCGTGATCAGCCAGGCGACCC
>DAIRTX010000064.1:0-20741 GCA_036803685.1 Verrucomicrobiota bacterium
TGGCGGGACAGCGAAACTCATTTACCGAACATTTTTGCCACGAAGAAGATGACGATGGCTCCGAAAAGGCCTCCGCCTCCGAGGATATATATCAAGGAGTAACCAGCGGCGGCAAACATGGGTGATATTAATAGTGCAATCATAGGTCGATGTTTAGTTAATTGGTGGTTGATTGGTTTGGGATGGCCCTGCGGCCAAGTCATCTCAGCCGCAGGGACGGTTTTGGTAATTACAAGCGAGTACCAGGGTAGGTTTCCTTGGCCGGATGCGCTGCGCGGTCGGTGGCCTTGCTGTCCTTGGGTGTGGACGCCTCACCCGTGGTGCAGATGTCCTGCGCCCCGGCTTTGGTGAAGATGTCCTTGGCCCGGGTGATTTCCTCTGAGTTCTCGGTGTGGACCGAGAGGAGGATATTGCCTGCCTTAACCTTGCCTTCGTAACGCTTGGCTTCGATCTCAGGAATGCCCAGACCGATTAACCCGCCGGCGATACCGCCCACGGCCGCACCGACCGCAGCACCGCTCAACGCGGCAATAATCGGTCCGGCGGCGATGAAGGGGCCGACTCCCGGAATGGCCAATGCGCCAATCCCGGCGATCCAGCCCAACGCCCCGCCGACGACGCCGCCCGTGCCGGCGCCGGCGACAGCGCCTTCCGGGGCTTTCGTGCTCTTCTCATGCGCGAAATCACGGGTCGTGCCCTTGTCGGGGAACAGCACGGAGATGTCGTTGTTGGAGAAGTTCGCGGTTTTGAGCTGATTGACAATTCGATCGGCTTGCTCGCGGGAGGTGGCGATGCAGAATACAGATTTCTTTGACATATAGTTAACTTTCTTTTTAGTTTTTTTGTTTACTTAATTGACCGAATTAGTTGTTGCTGCTGGTGAGCTTCACTTCCAGTTGGTTGTCCACATTTTCGGAGTGCGCGATCCGATCCGCGATTTCACCGATGAGACGTTTTTCCTCGGCGGTGTTGACCGGCCCGCGCAGGGTGACCCGGCCATCAATGGTGATGATCTTCACGTTCCTGGCGTTCACGGACATGTTTTTCCCAGCGATGATTTCTCTGCGAATCTGCGCCGTGATGTTCACGTCGGCCTGGCTGTTGCCCTGATCGAGCGGCGTTAGTGTCCGGTTGTCGCGATCACGAACATTTCGCCGGGTGTTATCAGCGTCGGTCGTCGCGTCGGTGTTGAAGTAAGGCTCAACCTTGTAGGCGCGATAAACTCCGCCGGCATAACCGGGCTGGCTGAGATCGGGCCATTCGTTGGCTTTGAAGTGCGGTGAACTGGCCAGCATCTCCTTTGAGGCATCAAGTTGGAGGGTGTCATGTTCCGCATTGAACCGGAGCGCGGTGGGCGGAACGGCGCTCAACTCGTCGCCCATCCCGATGAATCCGCCGGACGAAATGATGACCGCCACGATGCGGCCAGACGAGAGATCAACCACGAAGTTTTCCACCTTGCCGAGTTTCTCATCCTGCAGGTTCTTCACCGGCATGCCCATGAGCTTGCTCGCCTTCTGGACATAACCCAGCCGCGACCAGGAATTGTTGGCTCCCTGCTTATTTGAGTAATATTCCCGGGTCCAGGTTCCGTCCGGGTTACGGGTTGAAATCGTGTTGTTGGTTTCCTCCACATTGCGGGCTATCTCCGCATTGCTTGTTTTGTCCATGGTGCGCGCTCCATCCGTATTGATTGTCCCATCCATGTTGCGGGGCAATGTTCTGGTGAACGTTCCATCCATGTTGGTAGTCCCATATCCGTCACGGTCGGCAACGAAGTAAGGTTGTTCACCGTAATAACCATAGACTTCAGTCACCCGATTGGACTGTGTGTCTTCGTCCCACTTCGAGGTGTCAAACTTGGGGGCCCCCTTGAGTTTCTCTTTGCTGGCGTCCAAGTGAAGGACTTTGTGGCCAACATCGTGATGCAAGACTCCCGGCGGCACCGCGGTGAGCGTATTGCCCATGCCGAGAAATCCACCGGTGGAAAGAATCACCTGGACGATCCGCCCGGACTCTACATCCACAGCGAGGTCTTCCACTTTGCCGAGTTTTTCGTTCTGATAGTTTTTGACTGTCATTCCGATGATGTCGCTGGCTTTGGCCGCGCCGTTCAGCCGTTCTGCGCGGACTTGGGTCATGCGTTGACGAGCGGAAGCGGTTTCATCCGTTTTGGGATTGAGTGTTTCCTGGGCCAGCACCGTGAACGCCAGGAAAGACGCGGCGGACGCGCTGGTAATGATTTGAAGTTTCCGTTTCATATAATTTTTTCTTCCGTGTTTTTTTTATTTCGTGGAGAGCTTTCTCTTTTTATATCCCGCACAATAGACGGGAAACCTGACGGGGGGCTATGGGGTGTTACCCTACCAACTTTTCATGAACCTGAGGGTCGGTCCGGCCGGCGCGAACTCAAGTTGGAAACATCGAACACCCAACATCCAACGCCCAACATCCAATGGCCTGGCTGGAGAATTGGGCGTTGGATGTTCGATGTTGGATGTTTTTTTGGCATCTCCTTTGGTGGATGGGTTCTATAAAAATCAAATAGATGATTTCAGGCCGGCCGCTGGCGGTGGCGCGGTGAAGATTTTGCGCAAGGCCAGGTGGGTGGGGAGAAAAGCGACAAGCCACAGCACGCCAAGCCACAGGATGATATAAAGGTTTTGGTTGACCCAGTGTTGCGGCTGCTGGTCGTTGAAACCGTAAAGATAATTAATGTTGATGGGGAGGTTGGGGTTGGCCAGATGGGCGCCAGCGGGCGGAGTAAAAAAGTAGCAGACGAGCACCAAGCCTGCAGCCAGGCCGGTCCAGGCCGACAAAGCCCGTTTGTCGTAGCCCAGGCGGATCAGGAGCCAGACGAGCAGCAAGGGCAGCCAGCCATGAAAAAGCGAAAGCCCGCGGGTGAACAGCGGAAGCTGGCGGTCGAACATGTAACTGGTCAGGCCCAGAAGGTGAATCCCCAGAAGGTTGCCGCCGAAGTCCGCGAGCCAGAGGCATTGCGAAAGCAGAATGCCCACGGAGCACATGCTGATGAGCAGCGAGCTTTCCAACCACATACCCGCCACCGTGAGCATGAGGGCGGCATCGCAGAACCATAAAAAATTGGCGGGCCCATAGGTGTGCAAATAAATCGGAACGAGGACGGCGAGGAAGGCGGTGCCGGCCACTTTGGCGGCCAGTGGAATTTTGCGTGGTTGAACCACGACCGGTTCGCCGACGGTGACAGGAATAGCGGAGGCGACGGTCGCGGGAGCTTCAGATTTCATGGGCGGAACTTTTTCAGCGGCTCAGTCAGATTTGGGCGGGGATGACTTCATATTCGCAAGCACTCCCATAATGGACGGGGAAACCTTGCCGGTGCTATGGGGTGTTACCCTACCAAACATTGGTAGTGTCCTAATTTGGCGACAGGATTTCGCCCGCACAAGGCAACTCACCCTTTCGCCTTGTTTTTCCTCAGCGCGAATGGAGGAAAAGTCCCGCGAGTTTGCGGAGAAGGGGAACGAGATTTGCGCGAATTGACGCGAATGCGCTGCTTGTCTCGCCGAAATTGGATGAAGGCGGAAGCACCGCAAAGGCGGAACTGAATTGCCCTGACAGGGCAAAGGACAATTCGCCAGGCACAGGCACAAATTTTGTTTGAAGTGTGCGCTCCCAAATGATGCACTTCCCAAAGCCATGAAAACTGTCTTCCGCTTTTTGCTCCAGATCTTGTTCCGCTTCCGTGCTTACGACCTGGACGCGCTGAAAACGCCCGGCCCGGTGCTTTTGATTCCGAATCACCGCTCCTGGTTCGACTGGCTGTTTCTCTGGGTCTGCCTGGATGAGGATTGGAAGTTCGTCACTTCGAGCATCTCGGCGCAGACGAGCTGGCTGCATCGGAAAGTGATGATCAACCGCTACACCCTGCCCATGGACACCCGGTCGCCTTACGCGGTGAAGCGCATGGCGGAGTCTCTCAAAGGTGGCGGGCGGCTCGTGCTCTTTGCCGAAGGCCGCCTGTCGCGCACGGGCAACTTGATGAAACTCTTCGATGGCACCGGATTTTTAATTTTCAAAACCAAGACGAAAGTCATCACGGCTTACCTGCGCGGCGCCGAACGCCTGCCGTTTTCCCCCAATCCGGGCTGGAAAAAATGTTTTCCCAAAGTGACCGCGCATTTCAGCGCCACGCTGGCTGCGCCCGAGTTGGGGGACATCCGCACCGGCCGCGCGCGGGCGCTGCTGACCGGCTGGCTCCGCGACCAGATGGTGCGGCAGCAGTTCGAGGTCGAGATGGCGTTCGGCGCGCAGAATGTCCTCTCGGCGGTGGCGGAGACCGCCCGCAAACTTCCCGGCCATATCATCCTCGAAGACGCGACGCTGCAGACGTTGACCTATCGGAAGCTGATGGTGGGGGCGGATGTGCTGGCGCATGCCTTGCGTGGCGCAGTTACGGGTGGCGAGCGGGTTGGCCTGTTGATGCCCAATGTCAATGCCACACCGGTTGTCATCCTCGCCTTGTGGGGGCTGGGCAAAGTGCCCGCCATGCTGAACTTCTCCTCGGGCACACCCACCATGCTGGCGTGCGCGGAACTCGCCGGACTGAAACACATCGTCACCTCGCGTGCCTTTCTTGAACGCGCCAGGCTCAACGTGGACGATTTTGTGAAAGCGGGCATCAGTCTGATCTATCTCGAAGACGTGCGCGCCGGCATCACCGGCTCCCGGAAATTCCTCACGCTGCTACGGCATGTTTTCCTTCAGCCTTCAGCCTTCAGCACCCGCTCGCGATCAACTCGCAATTCATTGGAGTTTATCGGAGTTCAGCCTTCAGCCGATTCAGCGGCCGTGATTGTTTTCACGAGCGGCTCCGAAGGCGTGCCCAAGGGTGTTGAGCTGACGCATGGCAACATCCTCGCCAACATCCGCCAGATGCTGGCCGTCACCGATTTGACCGACTGCGATCGCCTCTTCAACTGCCTGCCGCTCTTCCACAGCTTCGGTCTCACGACGGGGACGTTCCTGCCGCTGGTGCGCGGGATCTATATCTTCCTCTATCCTTCGCCCTTGCATTACCGCACGGTGCCGTCGGTGCTCTACGACCGCGACTGCACGGTGTTTATCAGCACCAACACCTTCCTGAACGGCTACGCGCGCAAGGCACATCCCTACGACTTCCGCAGCCTGAGGTATCTGTTTGCCGCCGCGGAGAAGTTGCAGGAAGCCACCGCGCTCGCCTGGTCGCAGAAATACGGCGTGCGCATCCTCGAAGGTTATGGCGCGACCGAGTGCTCTCCGTGCCTGAGTGTCAACACACCGCTCGAACCCCGCTACGGCTCCGTGGGCCGGCTTCTGCCCGGCATGGAATACGAACTGGAGCCGGTCGAAGGTGTGGCCGAGGGCGGGCGGCTCTTCGTGCACGGGCCGAACGTGATGAAAGGCTACTTGAACGCGGACGCGAACGCGAAGTTCCAGGCCCTCGGCGGCTGGTACGATACCGGCGACATTGTGAGTGTGGATGCCGACGGCTACCTGCACATCCTCGGGCGGATGAAACGCTTTGCCAAGGTGAGTGGCGAGATGGTGAGCCTCACGGCGGTGGAGGACGCGCTGGCCGGAGCGTTTCCGCACTACGGCCTGCACTGCCAGATCGCCGTCATCACGCGCCCCGAAGAAAACAAGGGCGAAATGCTCATCGCCGTGACCAACGAACCGAAGCTGACCCTGGACGAAATACGCGACGCCATCAAAGCCAAGGGGTTGACGAATCTGAGCGTGCCGCGCGAGATAAAAGTGGTGAAGGAGATTCCGAAGCTCGGCACCGGCAAGGTGAATCACCGCGAGCTTCAGGCGCTGATGGAAGCGCCGTCGAATCCACCCGCTCCGCCCACACCGCCGGGCAAATAAATCAAGTTCAACAAATGCAATCGGCCTTCGGCAACGGAGGCCGCTTTTTTGTTCTGTTAAATCCAGTGGCGTGAATTTTCAAGGAGACGGCGATCGATTCTCCTCCTCTTTACGCGAGGTCAAGAGCGGTGGAGGGCCACCGCAGTCCAAGACGCGAAGCGCTTGCCGATGAATCACGAACCGCGCGAAGCGTCTTGGAGTGCGCCAGCCCTCTGGCGCTTTCCATCAGAAGACTCCCTGCAACAAGATTCTCCACTTACGACAACCCCTTTGCGCCTGGTAATTTTGAATTGTTGAAGAAAGTTTCAAAGACTTTGCGCGCGGTGGACAAACACTGAGGGTTTGCCCCGCTTCGTTTTCAACGCGAGCACCAGCCAAAGCGCGCTCGCCACGATCAACGCGACCGGCAAAATCAGAACGGCCTTCTGCAAATTTCCGCCGAATGAATCGGCGAGCCGGCCGACGATCTCCGGCGACCACATGTCGCCGAAGAGGTGGATCGTAAAAATCGAAACGGCCATGGCGCTGGCGCGAAGATTCACCGGCGCGGTTTCCAGAATGAGCGTGTTGACCGGTCCGGTGGACAGGAACAGGAAGAACATCGCCGCCGCCAGAAACGACATGGACCAAAACGTCGAAGTGGCGACGAACGCGCCATACGCCAGCGGCACGGAGGCCAGCACCGAGAGTCCCAGCGTCCACGCGTAGCCGGCGCGATTGCGCTTCTGCCACGCGGTCGCAGCGAAGCCGCCGATCATCGTGCCCAAGAGTCCGGCGACCACGACCACAGCGCCGAAAAACTCTGCCGCCTTGTCCACCGCCACGCCGTGGGCGCGATGCAGGAACGTCGGCCCCCAAATCGCGAATGCGCCCAGCGCGAACGTGTAGGCCGTGTAGCCCAACACCACGAGCACGTATTCCGGGATGCGAAAGAGGTTCACGATGTCGCCGACGGAAGGTCTTTTGGCCGCTTCGGCCGTCTTGCCCTCGGCCTGGCCGCGTTTGGGTTCGGCGAACGGCAACATCACAAGCGCGAGGAGCAAACCTGGTGCGCCTGCCCAGATGAAGGCATGCCGCCAGTCCCAGTGCTTGAGGATGAAGCCGCCAATGATCCAGCCCAGCGCCGCGCCGACGGGAATCGCGGTGTAGAAAATGGTCAGCGCATTGTTCCGTTTCGCCGGAGCGTAGCTGTCGGAAATCAGACTCGGACTGATGGTCGCATAGCTGGCTTCGCCCAGGCCCACCAGCATGCGGAACCCAATTATCATGGCGAACGTCGCCGCGAACCCCGTCAAGATTGTGCCCACACTCCACACAAAAATGCCGGCGGCGATGAGCCATTTGCGCGCGCAGCGGTCGCCCAGCCAGCCGAAGACTGGCGACGTGACGAAATAGCCGATCATGAATGCCGTCACGAGCCGCCCAGTCTGACCGTCATTGATGCCGAGGTCTTTTTGTAACGGCGTCACAACCGCCGAGAGCACGTAGCGGTCAAGGTAATTGAACAGGTTGAGGCCGGTGAGGATGAACAGAATCCAAGCCGGTGAGAGTTGCTTGCGCATGACGAGGCCTCTCATCGGTTGCAAAGCTAATCATTACCCCACCGAAATGTAAATCGAAGAACTTCGGCCCTCATCGAAAATTGAGATGTGCCCTTGAACCGGTATGTAGCGCAGACATTCCTGTCTGCGGGTTCTGGCGACTTTCCAGTCGCCAATCCGTGCCGTTCCGCAGGAAACGCGGGACAAGAATGTCCCGCGAACCCGCAGACAAGAATGTCTGCGCTACAGGTTTCATGGGCGGAACTATTTCAGTGGCTCTTCAGGTTTGGGATCGGGTGGTCTCATAGGCGTAAGCGCTGCCAAAATGGCCTTTTGCACTGTTAGATTGGAAAGATTTCCCAAGTGACCGCCCCGATTGAAAACCGTCAACTGTTCCGGCGCAAATGTGGCTTGGAGCCAGGCCAGGTCCTCATCCGTCAGGAGAAAATCGTTTTGATTGACGATGACGCGGATGTCGGGGTTTGCGCGCAGACCGGCTTCATACGTCCGTAAATCACCGGCTTTTTCCAGCGCTTCCGCCGTCGGCGAGGCCATGCCCCGGGCCTGATAATACGGAATAACTAACTTTCTAAAATAATCCTGGTAGGAATACTGAAGAATTTCCTGATATAAGGGGGTGCGCCTTAAATTCCGGATCCGATGTTGCAGGACTCCCTGATTATTTCGCCGCTGACTGCTGAAAATAATATCCCGCAGCATGAATCGAAACGTCAGTCCGATGAGAAACTTGGATTCGATGGCGTTGAACGGCAGGGAGGATCGCGGCGTGAGGCTGAGTTTGCTCAAGGCGGCCACCTTCAAAAAAGTGTTTTCGATGTCGTCGGTTCGTTCCGCAACCGGCCAGTCCAGGGGCGCCCGGTAAAATTCGTCCAGCTTGGAAAGCCCATACGCCATTCGAACGGGTGTATTGATGGCGACGTAGCGGTCAAATTTAATCAACGGTCCGCCTTCGCCAAGGCTTCGGCGGACAGGCAACTGATCCCGCGACTGCGGGACGCCGAAGTCAGACGGAGGCGGATTCGTCGGTTCGGTGGTCGCGACGAACAAAGATTCGAATGCGCCCATGGAATAACCCATCAACGCTCTGTTGCCCAACCGATCCGGATACAGCGCATGTAAGCGGTGATCAATCTCGGTGAGAGCGACGTGCAAGTCGTGGCCATCCACCGGCAGATAAGCCGGCATCGCCGCCGTCGAAGCGTGTTCCATGAACTCGGAGTTGAAAGAGCTGCTGACGCACACGGCGGAGAAGCCATTTTTGTAAACCAACTCGGCCAGCGCCAGGGAGGGTTCGGCCAGACGATGCGAACCCAGCCCGGGAACAATGTAAACCACGTTCGCCTTTCCCGGTTGCAACCAAAACGTGAACTTTAATTTCCGGCCCGTTGCCGGAATCAGAACCGACCGGGTCTTGCCGTGGCCCGGGAATTCAGGGTCTTTGAAGGTGAAGAAGACGGATTCGATGGTTTCCAGCGAGGCTTCGTCCTGTTTTCCCTTCACTTGGAAATCCGCCACCCGGTTCGCTCTCGCGAATGTCCAGGCGTATTGAATCTCGGAATACGGATCCATTTCGGCCTGGCTGAATCGCACATATTCGCCCACGCTGTCGGCGAGATCGTTATACATGACCACGTAGGAGAAATAGGTGTAGGGGCCGAGATAAGTCAGCGGATTGTTCGCGACGAATTTGTAGGGAGCGATATAGAGCAGCGGATTGGCCGCCGTGTCAGCGGCCAGGCCGAGAGTATCCCGTTCGTTGCTCGGTCCATAAATCGGCAGCATCAGGAAGAAGCCAGGCTTCCAGCCCCACTTGCCGAACGTCTGGCCAAAATCCGCGTCTGATTTCGGAATCTTCCATTTGGTCCCCACGTCGAAGAACCCGGCCACCCCGACGGTGGTATTGCAAACGAACCGGTAGGATTCATCGCGCGCTCCGCTCCACTTTCCCTGGAGCAGGTTGTTGATCAATCGTCCCGGATAAGTAAGGTTCCTGCCAAAATGTCCAATTCCGGTTCGGACCGGTTTCACGACGACGAACCGATAAACTTTGCTGGTCGGCTTGATGACGCCGGTCATAAGCCCCTTGTTAAAGGCCCACATCACCCGGTTCACCGGTTCGATGGGGTCGGGGACGGATTTGGGGAGAACAACGGTCTCCGCTGCCGGCGGCCTCGTGAAGCCAACGGCTGGCTCCTGCCCGTGAGCGAACGGCGAGAGGCACAACGACAGGACCGCCAGGACCGCCAGCGCCGAACTTCGAATTCTCCGGCCCGGTTGGATTTTCAAGTCGCCCGCCTTCCTGGCCTTGAGGCGAAAATCCTTTTGGGCTTCGGCGTTCAACGCACGCTGCGCGGCGTGTCCTTGCCGGCAACCTGGTCCCGCGCCTGCGGGATTGATGTAGCAAACCTTCGTGGTCATCTCGATATGATGATGCCGAATTTTAATTGTTTTGACCACTCCTTTCCTCCAATTGATTTGGATTCCGGTTCGGGTTCGGCGGCGGCGGTGGTGCGGCGGCTGACTGCGAGCTGCGGAGGAATCGTTGTTCTGCAATGGCGAGAGGTAAGCACGGAAAACCGGGAGGTCGCTATGAGGTGTTTACTCCATTGGAGTTGTCATGAATCAAAGCGTTCTCCGGAGGGGACTGACGCTGGCTCGACAGAACTACTTGTCTGGCATTCGATTCATTCAACGGCCAATCCCTCTCGGCTCACCCCGTGAAATAGGCGGGGCAGAAGTGCTGGCGCCACCACCACTGGTATTTCACGGGGCGAACAAACGCCCTCTATCCGGCTCAAATTCTGCCGAGCAAAAGGAGGATGAGCAGAATAACGACCAGCAAGCCCAGACCGCCGCTCGGGTAATAGCCCCAACTCTTGCTGTGCGGCCAGGTAGGGAATGCGCCAACCAACATCAGAATGAGCAGAATGAGCAAAATAGTTCCTACTGACATAGTTTTCCTTTCAGTTTTCGAATTTGGTATGATTTTCCATTTTGGACGAGCCTTTTCACGACCTGACGATAAGCCCGGAAACCTTGCGAGCGCTATGGGGTGTTTACCCCATCTGAGACCAATTCCCAGAGACAATCGGTGCAATGGGTAGGGCGGCGCTCCTGCGCCGCCGGGTATGATGGCCGCGCAGCAACGCGGCCCTACCGTCTGGAATAGGTGCCGATTATTACCGGGAAATGGTATGAGATTCTTTTTAATCCAACTCCCGACCCGGCGTGTCGCGGTGAACGTGGTCAGCGCGCGAAGGGAGGGGGAAAACCGGGAAACGGCCAGGTTGTGAACTCCGTCGGGTTTTTGTTGCCCTGTGACCCCGAAAAATTCGGGGCCCCAGGGCCGGATTGGCAATTAAAGGCGAGGTCACTGCGAGCGGCCTCAAATGCACGCGAGGCCGCCTCGGAGGAACGTGACCCATGCCCGGTTGCCAAAGTGTCTTGTTGTTGGTGGTTTCTGGTTGCTTGGCCGCCCGATCCGGTCACGGCCACGAACCGCCGCAAATTTCACTGAACCCGCGGAACCCGGATGTCTCCACTGTGATTGAGAACGCCGAAGGCATACAGCAGCCACACGACGACGCAAATCACCACGACGACGTTGAGAATATTTTTAATCTTCCCATCCATCGGAATATAGGTGTTGACCAGCCAGAGCAGCACGCCGATGACGATCAGAGTGACGGCGAGAGAAATCAGTGACATTGGTCACCTCCACTTTGGATGAGTCTTTCATTTTTCATGTCGTGAAGATAAACCCGGAGAGCGGAAGGGTGCTATGGGGTGTTACCCTACCGGGAATTTCATGAAGCCAGCTTCCGACGCGGCCACATCAATCCTCAACCATTGAACGCCATACCTTCTTCCAATGCGTTCGTTCGAGGTCATCACGTCGGGAGTCAATCGTTCGGACGGTTGCCTTCAACCAACGCAACTCGGAGCGGCCTCGATTCGGAGGGCTTCCGTTTGCTTTCCGGACGACCCCGGCGTCGTCGTGGCGAAGGCCAGCCGTTTCGGCTTCGTGGGCCGGAGCTTCAAGCAGAGTGTTCATCTCTTTGTTCCTGGGTTGCTGATGCTCGCGTCGCGCGTCACTGGCTGATGACATCCAGGACACCGGTCCGCAGGGCGAACCACGCAAATTGCTGAAACTCGTCGTTCGGTCTTCTCGTGTAGCTTACCTCCCCCTCCTTCATCGAGCCTGATGCGTCCGGAGCGTTGGAATTCCGGAATTTCAACGCGTTCTCCAAGAACGAGGCGACGCGATTGTCGAACCCCTTTTCGGTGCCGGTTTTTTTGTCGAGAACAGCCATCTCCAAATCCCTGTAGATCGCCCGCACCCGGCCGCGAGCCTGACCGGCGGTCACATCGATTTCGAACGCGGCCTCTTGCGCGCTGCCGGACTTGATCCGGGTGTGTTCCGCAATGTCAAGGAACGCATCAAGGCGGGTCAGGTCCATCGCGCTGAGCGAACCGGAATAGTGGAGCGAGAAGTCCGGTGGCTGGATCGGAATCGTCATCAGCACCTTCATTGTTCCGGCGTTCATGAGGTCGCCCTGCCCCCGGAGTTGGATGGCGGCAGTCGCTTCACCCCGGTTCGCGATGCCCTCGACGAACAGACTCACTGCCCCGAACGTCAGCACGGCGGGGTCGGCTCCAACGGCCAGCCTCTCGCAGTATTCGAAGTGGCCGTTGGTGATGCTAAGGCTGCCGACCTGCAGCGGTTGCCGGATGGAGGCCAGCGCCTCGTGCACCATGAGCGGACTCTTCACGAATGGCTTCGCCGGCTTGTCGCGATTGACCAACGCTTCGAAGGAGGGTCCGGAAAAGTGGACCGACCTGGCCCGGTACGACTTTCCCTGGAGCAGTTCGCCATACGCCAGGCCCAACACTCTGCACTCAGGTACGACCACATGAAACCGCGCCGTTCGAAAATCGTGCGCCGCGAAAAATTCTTCGTCTCCGGCCAACGGCCGCAGTTCGGTCCCTTCGGCGATCAGTTCCGAACCCGGCACCGACGCTCGCAGCCGTTCGCAGCGGATCCCATAGTGAGCCTGGGGGAATTCCACATCGAGATTCGTCGCCTCGAGACTGGCATTGGCAAGGACATCAGTCAGAGCAGCCGTTCCCCAAAGTAGCCGCGCCCAGCGAACACCCGTCAGCGAAGTCCGGCTGACCTTGAGCGTCGTGTTGGTGGCACTCAGTGTGACAGATTGAGCGACCAGGCGATTGGCGCCCACCGCGTAATCCAGTTCGCCGATCCGCAACGCGTACCCTGGATGCGCTTCGGCAAACGCCCGCTCTGCCTTCCTTTTGCCATAGCTATCGAGGATCGCACCACCGAACAAAAAGATGAGAACCGCGACAGCGAGGACGAGCGCACCAAGGGAAGCCCCCACGTAGGCCGACAGCCTCCGCAGCGACAGCCCCCTGCTATTCTTCACCACTCGTTTGTGAACCCTGCCCTTTGGCAAACCACGGTTGCTCATGGAGGGAGGATCAGTCGCGCACAAAGTCGATGAAACCGCGCTCGACGTCGGTGTGGATTAGTTTGACGTGAACGTGGTCGCCCACGTCGAGACCTTGGAACCCGCGCTCCAGCCGGCCTTTCGCCGGAGGTTGGAAGAGCCGCACCCACGTTCCCTTCGTTTCGACGAAGCGTTGGCGATTCGCATTGTCCCGGAAGATCGGCTCGCGCCGATCGCCGCGATTCATGACGCTTTTTCGCGCTTGACCGCTCACGCTAATGGGCGACCCCTTTACGCGCCACGTTTGATTTTGGGAACCGACTCTTTGTGGAAAAACCAAAGGCCTTCGCGCAGCGTATCGAAGGCTATTGGGAAACGTGGCGGGCTGAAATGAGAAATTAAAACCGTCGCCCATTTCCTTCTCGCCACAACCGGCTCATGCTTTTCTCATGAGCTTCAAAGGCACAGTCATCGGGCAGACAGATGCTGCGTGAACCAATCGCTGGCGAGACTCGCAACAGCCTCAAGCGCGCCCGGTTCTTCGAAAAGATGCGTCGCGCCGGGAACGATCTTCAGTTCCACCTGGCAGCGCATTTGGGCCATCGCATCCCGATTCATATCAATGACGAGATCATCCGCTCCGCCGACGATCAGCAGCGTTGGCGCTTTCACATTCGGCAGCGCGCCGCCGGCAAGGTCGGGTCGGCCCCCTCGCGAAACCACCGCGCCAACTGCATGAGGCCGTGCGGCAGCCGCGACCAACGCGGCACCGCCGCCGGTGCTCGAGCCGAAGTAGCCGATGCGCAAATCGCGCGCGGCGGGCTCCTGCAAGACCCAATCGGTCGCCGAGCCGAGCCGCTCGGCGAGCAGGCCGATATCAAAGCGCAAATGGGCCGTGCGCATATCCACGGCTTCTTCCTCGCGCGTGAGCAGATCGAACAGCAGCGTCGCCAGCCCCGCTTCATTGAGCGTCCGCGCGACGAAACGATTGCGCTTGCTGTGCCGGCTGCTGCCGCTGCCATGGACAAAGAGGACGATACCGGGCGCGCCCGGCGGCACGGTGAAATTGCCGTCGAGCGTCGCGCCGCGCGCGGGGATTTTGACTTCTGTTTCCATGTTCAGAGTCCTTCCGGGTAAGTTTCCGGCAGTTCGCCGCGCACCCACTCGCTGTTGCGTTCCAGCGGTTCGAGGGCGCGCGTTTCATCGAGATGAATCAACGCGTCGAATTGTTCCGGCAGGCAGGCCTCAAAGTAATGGCTCCACCGCTCGGTTTCTGGCCGGTAAATAACCCCGATCGCGCGCTGAAGCCGGCGTTCGCGGAGCAGCTTCGTCGCGGCGTTGGCCTCGCGCAGATTGAGCCAGAATCGCGGCACTTCGGTCGCATGAAAAAATTCTTCGTAGCTCCCCGGCAGGCCTGGCCGGACGCGGCGGCATTCGGCGGGATCTCCCCAATCGCGCGCCGCGGTGACGGTGCCGGAATAAGTGCTGAAGCCGATCCCGAAGACGCGCTCGCCGAAGCGTTCGCGCGTGAGCTGGCCGACATTGCATTCGCCGCGCGCGCTCATTTCGGTCGCGCGCGCATCGCCCAGATGCGAATTGTGCGCCCAGACGATGACCTTGCTGCGCCCGCTATCGAAATGGCCGATGAGCGCGGCGAGCGTCTCGGTCATATGTTTATCGCGCAGGTTCCACGACTCCTCGCGCTCACGGAACATCAAGCGATAATAGCGCTCCGCATTCGTGACCAATCGCGCGTTTTGCTCCGCATAGAAGAATTCGTCCTTTGCGACCTGACCGTCGCGGCTTAGGAACTCGCCATATTTGCGGCGCAATTCGATAAGCTGCGCCACCACTTCGTCTTCGCAAGGTTCGCTGTGGCCGCGGGTAGTGGCGTAGCCGTAAGCCTGGGGGTCTTCGCCGAAAAGCTCGAAGCAACTGTAGCGGCGGCGCGCGCGGCGGGCCGCCTCGGGATCCACTTTGTCGAGATAGCCAAGCACCGATTCCATCGAGGCGTGCATGCTGTAGAGGTCCATCCCGAAAATCCCGGCGCGGTCATTTTTGCGGTCCGGATGAAGATTCCAGCCGCGCAACCAATTGACGAATTCGACCATCACTGTGTTGCGCCACATCCACGCGGGAAATCGGCGAAAATCCCCGAGCGCCTCCGCCGCGCCGCGCTCGTTGGCGCGGCCAGTGACGTAGCGATGCACCCGCAACATGTCCGGCCAATCCGCCTCCAAGGCGACGATGCGAAAGCCTTTCTCCTCGATGAGCCGACGCGTCAGCTCGGCGCGCGTAGCATAAAAGTCGTGCGTGCCGTGCGAAGCTTCGCCGATGAGTACGAACTGCGCTTCACCAGCGAGTTCGATCAATCGGTCGTAATCGGCGGCGGTAGAAATGCGGTGCGCAGCCTGCGCGACGATGCCCGCCTCGTGGTTCAGCGTGAGAGTGCTCATGGCCCGGCGTCTCCTCCAGCCGCGCTCGCAAGCAACTCGCGCACTTCCTCATCGGTGGTCTGGGAGAAGTCTTCGTAGAATTGGCCGACGGCGCGGAACTCCTCCGGCGTGATCACACAGACGATCTCGTCCACTTCTGCGCGAAACTCGGCGCAGGTTTCCGGCGAAGACACTGGCACCCCGACGACGCACCGAGCGACTTGCCGCTGCTTGAGGGCCATCACCGCCGCCCGCATGGTCGCGCCGGTCGCCAGGCCGTCATCCACGAGGATCACGGTTTTTCCGCGCAAATCCGGCGCTGGCCGTCCGTCGCGATATTCCGCCTCGCGCCGCTCCAGTTCGCGTGTTTCGTGCGCTATCGCGTGTCTGAGCGCGCGCTCCGCATCCGGCAGTTGCGCGACGACGCTCTCATTGAGCACCCGCACGCCGCCCGAAGCAATCGCGCCCATGGCAAGCTCTTCATAACCCGGCACTCCCAGTTTCCGCACGATGAAGACATCGAGCGGCGCGCCCAGTTCTTTCGCGACTTCATAAGCCACGGGCACGCCGCCGCGCGGCAGCGCGAGCACCACAACATTTGGGCGCCCCGCATACTTCCGAAAATGCGACGCCAGCACGCGTCCCGCTTCCCGTCGGTCGCGGAACCCAATGGTAGGAATTTGTGTTTTCATGGTGATAAAGAAAATCAAGCCTGGAAGCGTATTGCGCAAAGGGGCGAGGGCACTGCCATTGAATTAAGCTCTCCTGCCGTGCTCTTAATCTTAATCGTAATCATAATCTTCCTCTTAATCTCTGTGAATCACCACGCACGGGCGTATTGGATCGGCGGCGGCAGCTTGTCCTTGTGCCCGAGTGTCCGCGCGGCGTGCGCGGGCCAGTAAGCATCGCGCAAGAATTCCCGCGCCAGCAACACAACATCCGCTTGTCCCTTCCGCACGATGTCATCCGCTTGCTTCGGCTCAGTGATGAAACCTACGGCGGCGGTGGCGATGCCCGCTTCACGACGGATACGTTCGGCAAAGGGCACTTGAAAACCCGGTGCGACCGAAATCTTCACGTCCGGCACGAGCGCCCCGGAACTGCAATCAATCAGGTCCACACCTTCCGCCTTGAGGCGGCGTGACAACTCGATGCTTTGCTCGATGTCCCAGCCGCCCTCCACCCAATCCGTGCAAGACAGTCGGATAGCCAACGGAAAATTATCCGGCCACGCTGCGCGCACGGCGCGGGTCGTTTCCAGCGCGAAGCGGATGCGATTCTCGAAACTGCCGCCGTAGCGATCCGTCCGCTGATTGCTCAGGGGCGAGAGAAATTCGTGAGCCAGATAACCGTGCGCGAAATGCAACTCCATCCATTCCACGCCCGCAGCCAGCGATCGTTTCGTGGCCGCAACGAAATCATTCCGCACGCGCGCGATGTCCGCTTCCGTCATGGCGCGCGGCACTTTGGCAAGACTGCCGCCGAAGGCCACGGCGCTGGGTGCGATGGTCGGCCAACCGCCCTGGTCATCCGCCAGATGGGCATCGCCTTCCCACGGACGCGAGGCCGAAGCCTTACGACCAGCGTGCGCGAGTTGAATCCCTGGCACTGCGCCCTGTTGTTTGACGAAACGATTGATGCGCGTGATCGGTTCGACGTGTTTATCGGCCCAGATGCCCGCGTCGCCCGGAGAAATTCTGCCTTCCGGCGAAACCGCCGTCGCCTCGGCGATGACCAGACCCGCGCCACCCACGGCGCGCGAGCCGAGATGCACCAGATGCCAATCCGTCGCCACGCCGTCCTCCGACGAATACTGGCACATGGGCGACACGCCGATGCGGTTGCGTAGCGTGACCGACTTGATCGTCAGCGGTTGAAACAGATGGGCACCTCCGAAAACCACTTTTCGGAGTTGGGTTGATGGTGGCTGTTCGGTTTTCGGTGTGGCTGGTTTCATGGCAGTTCCTTCCGTCCTGACGGGTGAGTGGCCCGCGCCGCTTCATGTGTCATTATCAAGACCCGACCCCTTTCCTTTCTTGGCAACGCTGACGGTGGGCGGGCTGGACAGAGCCAGGCGGCGTGAAATGTCCCGCAAGTAACGACGGGCGCGCCGCGCTTCGGCCATGATGATGTGCGGTTCTTTGTTGCCGGCCAGTTCCAGAATAATTCCACCCTGGAATTCGATCTGCGACAGTTCGGTGAGCAATCGTTTCCAATCAATGTTGCCTTCGCCCGGCGGCTTGTGATCGTCGTAATTGCCGGTGTTGTCATTGGCATGAATCATTTGCAGGTGGCCGGATAATTTGTGCATCACGTTGTAGATGTCGCCGGAAAGGTAGGCGTGGCCGGTGTCCAGGCACGTTCCGATATTGACGGTATTCATCCCGCCCATGATCCACAGGATGTCGCTGGTGCTGCCAAAAAGCAGATGCGGCAGTTTGTTTTCCAAAACGCAACCGATGCCGAGTTCGTGACAGCGGGTGGCAACCTTGTTCAGCATGCTCGCAGCGTTTTCCATCCGTTGGAACCGTTCCTGCCAACCGGGTTGGCCGGAATGTTCCGGCCCCGGATGGATGACGAAGTAACGGACTTGCAGAATCGCAGCCGCCTCAGCCGCCTGGAGGATTTCATTAAGAGCGGCATTGCGTTGGCCCGGATCGGGCGCGGTGATGTCGATGTGGTCGGCGAACGGCGCATGAAACGAATATGCTTCCATGCCTAATTCCTCGATCCGTCGGGCGGCGCGGCGGACCGCCTCGAGATCGTGATAATCAAGGTGCGCGGGAAAGGAACAAACCTCGATCATGCTGAAGCCACCACCGCTGATGGTCTCCAGACAATCAAAGATGCTCTTCTGGTAAAAACAGCCCGTTGAAAGGCCGACAGGCCAGTCGCTCATATTGCCTCCGTTGTAATAATGATTTTTTGAACCGCTCCAGGTTGTCCGGACAATCGCTCAGGAAACACAGCTTTTCCTCTTTGGCCGATTGGCAATTGAAGTCAACCAGATCGTCGTGGCCGGTGACAAACAATCCCGCAAAGATTCGGGTGTAGAAATCGGCTCGCGTCGCCGGATCGTATCCCGTCCATTGCTCGCCCCAGGCATGGTTGCGTTCGAACTTCGACCGGATGAGGCCGGCGATGTGGCGCGGATGCCAGCCAAGCGAAAGCATCACCCGCACGATTCGTTCGATGCCGCCGGGTCGGAGCAGCAAGTCGTTCGGATGTTCCAGGATGTGACGGGCGCAAGGCGGCAGCGGCTCAAGCGGTGTCCGGTCGTAAGTTTCCGGCCACTCTTCCGGCGTGTGGTGTTCCTCGGAATAAAACCAATCATGAAATCCGGCCAGCGCCGATTCGCGGTAGGCCTCAATCAGATGCGGCATCGAATCGGATTGATCCGGAATTCGCGTTGAGGCACGCGCGGCAATGTCAATGACACAGTCGGGGTCACGCATGATCTGAAGACCTTGACGCGATTCCATGCCGGACAAAGGGACCAGAAAAAACGGCGGGAGTTTTTCCGCCATGTTTTTGCTGAGCAGATCACGCTGTTGCCAAGGCTTGAAGTAAATACTGAACGGGATACGAAATGCCCGGGCACTCAATGGATCGCCGTATTCGGAAAGGTCGAGGGAGATCATCTCCCGCCCGCGGCGTATTGGGCCGACTTCCACGGCGGTCAATTCAACGGGAATGTCACACATGGGTGCGGCTTCCTCTTTAATGCAATGCGCCAGGTATTCCATCAGCAGTCCCAAGCCGGCAAAGGCGGCGCCCATTTCCGCTGCAACCAGTTCCCCATTTGGTCGGTGCGGCTGGGAGTAGAGCTGCTGCAGAGAAGGCGTAACCCGGCCCAGTTTGGCGAGCTGTTTGAAGGCACGGGAAAGGCGATGGACTTGCCAGACAAAGTGATGGCCACGACCGCTCAACAGGTGCAGCGGCAAGATGTCATAGTCTTTTAAGATGGCCACGATGGCCTGTTCGACTGGAAGTTGCAGATCAAATACGCGTTCCGGCGAGAGATAAGCTTCATCCGGGCGATCGAAGTTGACGTATTCGACGTCCAGATCGGCAATCAACGACTCGCGATCCCAGAGCGAACGGCCAATGTCCAATCCACTTTCCAAGAGCGCCGGCAACTCCGCTGTGAGACGCGGACTACGATGATGCGCACCCGACCGGTCTCCCCCGGTCAGATAAACAGCGGTCACGTTCTCCGGCGAATCGCCGCCGAGAAACTCCAACATGCGCGCACGCACTTCAGGATTTGTGTAATAATTTTTCACGCTTGCCCGTGCGCGCATCGCGCTTGCGGGAATAGAGACGATACTAGCCCAACTTCAGCTTTCTGATCATGAGTTAAATCTCCTTAAGACTTCGCGCGAGTCCGGGCCGCCTTTTTCGCGGCAGCCGAACGTTGCGACGCAGACCGGTGACGCGCGCTGCTCCGGGCCTGACGTGCGAGTGCCGTGTGCGATGCGGCGCCATGGCTTTCGCGCCGCAATGCTTTCAACGTGGCGCGCGAACGTTTTACAGACGGCCGCTTCGCTGTCCCGCTTCGGCCTTGGGCGTAATCGCGAGCGGCGTGCTGGCGGGTTTCGGCGGATGCCTGGCCTTTCTCCGGCGGCGGCAACTTCACCCCGGCCCGCCGGGCTTTGGATAATCCGATGGCGATGGCCTGTTTGGTGGAGCGCGCTCCATGCTTGCCTTCGCGGATGTGGTGCATCTCTTCCCGCACAAACTCTCCCGCCTGGGTTGAGGGCGATTTTCCTTCGCGCTTATCTTCGCGCGCCCGTTCGAGTGTGTCTGGTTCTGGCATAACTTTCTCCTTTTAGTTTTGGGTTTATGATTAACTAAATTGCTACGCGAAATGTCCTGGCGCTTCACGCGCTTGCTCTGCGGCAAACGTTCGGTGGTTCGACCGCCTCGACAAATGAACTTTTTTAAGCCCGATCTTTTACTTGCCGCGCTCCTGATTCTTTCGCGCAATGGGCGCAACAATAAGCGACGCCTTTCTCCTCCACGCCGTGACCTATGATCTTGCAATGACAATGAGGGCAAACGGGCGCCAGCGATTGAATAGCGCATTCAAAAGAATCAAAGGTGTAGGTCTTGCCCGCCATCGTTACGTCGAACGACTTGTCATAATTGTTTCCGCAGGTTGCACATTTTCCCATGGTACTGTCCTTTCATTACTGTTGTTTGTTGGTCGGTTTCGACTTCCTGGTTGCGGTCGGCGATCAATTGCGCTTCAGCTTCCAGCCAATCCTCCAGATCGCGTCCGTGTTTTCGGCCACGACTTTCGTAGATCAAGCAGGCGCAACGGGTGATGTCCTCGTGGGTGGGCTTTGGCCGGCTTTTCTTTTTCATCGCCACACAATCTTTTC
>DAIRTX010000065.1:0-20607 GCA_036803685.1 Verrucomicrobiota bacterium
GCATCTGCGGCGGCATCTTCACCAAGATCGCCGACATCGGCTCCGACCTGATGAAAATCGTTTTCAAGCTGCCCGAAGACGACCCGAAGAACCCCGGCGTGATCGCGGATTGCACCGGCGACAACGCCGGCGACTCGGTCGGCCCGACGGCGGACGGTTTTGAAACCTACGGTGTGACCGGCGTGGCGTTGATCGCGTTTCTCGCCCTGGCTCTGGCGGCCAGCCCGAAAATATGCGCCACGTTGATCGTCTGGCTGTTCACCATGCGCGCGCTAATGATTGTGACTTCGCTGGTGTCCTACTTCATAAACGAAGTCATCAGCAAGGCCATGTTCAGCGGCAAGAAAGACTTCGACTTTGAAGCTCCGCTGACCCACCTCGTGTGGCTCACTTCGGCGGTGTCCATCATCATCACCTTCATTGCCAGCAAACTGCTTCTGGGCGACTTTACTGATGCCACCGGCACCGCCCAGCCCGCTTTGTGGTGGGTGTTGTCGATCATCATCAGTTGCGGCACGGTGGCGGGCGCGCTAATTCCTGAATTCACCAAGATATTCGTCAGCACCAACTCCCGGCACGTCAAGGAAGTGACCAATTGCTCCAAGCATGGCGGCGCGTCGCTGAACATCCTCTCCGGCTTTGTGGCTGGCAACTTCTCCGCGTTCTGGATGGGGTTGTGCATTATGGTGTTGATGGCCACCTCGTATTTCTTTTCCCAGAACCCGGCGCTGCTCTCGCTCATGCCCAGTGAGTTCCTCTTCGCCGCGCCGATCTTCGCGTTCGGCCTCGTGGCCTTCGGCTTCCTCGGCATGGGGCCGGTGACGATTGCCGTGGACAGCTACGGCCCGGTCACCGACAACGCCCAATCAGTCTATGAACTGAGCCAGATTGAAGGCCGCAAGGGCATCAAGGAAGAGATCAAACGCGACTTCGGTTTCGACGCGGACTTTGAAAACGCCAAGTATCAACTGGAAAAGGGCGACGGTGCGGGCAACACCTTCAAGGCCACGGCCAAGCCGGTGCTCATCGGCACCGCCGTCGTCGGCGCGACCACGATGGTGTTCGGCATCATCATGCTGCTGCAACGCATGTATGAGGGCCAGCTGGCTTCCGGGATTGCCGGTCCGTTCAAGCCGGTCGTTGACGCCTTGAGCATCGTGCAGCCGGAAATCATCCTCGGCCTCATCATGGGCGGCGCGGTGATTTACTGGTTCACCGGCGCCTCCTGCCAGGCCGTCGTCACCGGCGCGTATCGCGCGGTGGTCTATATCAAGGAGCACATAAAACTCGACTCCACCACCGCGTCGGAGAAGGACAGCAAGGAAGTCGTCCGCATCTGCACCGTTTATGCGCAGAAAGGCATGTGGAACATCTTTATTGTGGTGTTCTGCTTCGCGCTCGCGTTGCCGTTTTTCAACCCGTATTTCTTTATCGGCTACCTGATCGGCATCGCGTTCTTCGGCCTGTTCCAGGCGATCTTCATGGCCAACGCCGGCGGCGCGTGGGACAACGCCAAGAAAATCGTCGAAGTGGATCTCCGCGAGAAGGGCACCGAATTGCACGCCGCCACCGTCGTGGGCGACACCGTGGGCGATCCGTTCAAGGACACCTCGTCCGTGGCGATGAATCCGGTGATCAAATTCACCACGCTGTTCGGCCTGCTCGCCGTGGAAATTGCGGTGACGATGAAAGACCAAACCGTGAAGACCGGCATCGGGGTGTTCTTCTTTGTGGTGGCGCTGGTGTTCGTCTATCGCTCGTTCTACGCGATGCGGATTCCGGAAGAAAAATCGGTTGGCAAGTAATGCTGAGTTTTCCCCACCGCCCTCCGGCCCGCGCCGGAGGGCGGTTTTGTTTTTGGGCGACAGACAACTTCGTCTTGAGTGCGTGAATGTTTCATGTATCGTATAGCCATGACCGCGTTGCTGGAAAAAGCGATTCAAAAAGCCTCTGCCTTGCCCGAAAAGGAACAGGAGGCCATTGGCGCTTTGATTCTCGAAGAGATTTCGGACATCAACGCTTACGACGCTTTGCATGACCGCGCCCATTCGGAAATCGCCGCCGGTCAATTCTCGACTTTGGCAACTTATCGCGCCAGCCGGGGGCGCAAGAAAAAGAACTAAAAACTGTTGACGGATTTCCTGGAAAATGCGTGGCGGAGGCCATGGCATTTTCAAATCAGATGAAATTACAAGTCATCCTGCCCAAATCGGTCCATAAGGAACTGGATCGGCTGCCGGATGAAATTACAAACCGGATTCTCGCGCGATTATCCGCGCTGGAAACCAATCCGCGCCCGGCGGACGTGAAAAAACTTAAAGGCCGCGACGCTTGGAGAATTCGGGTGAGCGATTACCGCGTGATTTACGAAATCCACGACCGCACCTTGCAAATCATTGTCATCACCGTCGGGCACCGTCGGGAAGTTTATCGCTGACAGTTACAGCAAAACGTGGGACGGGTCGACGGTGCCAAGTGAGCAGGTCGGAGTATCTCCAACTCTTTTTATGGAGTAAGTGCCGCCCTGTGGACACGGCGGAATTTTTCCCTGACTATTGAGTTTGATGTAGGGCGTCAGGTCATCGGGGAAATTGATTTTGTCCCCCGTTTTCAAATTCATTTCCAACGCGAACTGATTGGCTGCGGCATCAATTTGGCGCAGGTTGTTGATGCAAGCGTTTGCAGCGCTTGTGCTTCTTGCTTTGATGAAATTGGGGAGGCCAACCGCCGCAAGAATGCCGATGCCGGAAAAGTACAGAAGGAGCCGAATTCTGGCACTGCGCGATATTGGCAAGTTCCTCCGAGCAATCAAAAGCCCGCCGGCATAGATCAGACCCGTGGCCAGAATGGCCGAAAAAGAGGCGATGCTTAAAGCCCGTAAGGGTTCAAATCGGTACAGATCCAGCAAAGCCAGTACCCCAAGAATGGCCGACAAAGGAGCCACCAGAAGGCACCCGATTCCAAGGATAAGCTTGAGAGTTCGCATTTATAAATTCAACACCGTCCCTCCAATTCCGTTGCGGAATGCACGCTGGAGTTCACGCTTTAGCGTGTCCGGAACAATCTAAAGATTGAACTCCAACTCTACCTTCTCCGTCCGCCGGGGGCGAAGTGGTAGCCGCCGTGGACGCGCCCGCCACGCACTTTGCCGGGAAAACCGCCCTGGGGCTGCCCGGCTTTGGCTTCCTCAAACAGCATGGTGTATTTGTAATTGAAACCTTCCAGTTTCACGCGCGGGATTTTCTGGCTGATGAAACGTTCGATGGCGAAGACGTGGCTGCCATCTTCGGCGGTCATGATGGTGAAGGCGTCGCCGGTATGCTCCGCGCGGCCCGTGCGCCCGATGCGATGGATATAATCCTCCGGATGCTGCGGCACGTCGTAGTTGATGACGTGGCTCACGTCCGCGATGTCCAGCCCGCGCGCGGCGATGTCCGTCGCCACGAGCACTTCAAAGCGTCCGTCGCGGAACCCCTTGAGCGCCTGCTCGCGTTCCTTCTGCGTGCGGTTCGAGTGCAGCACGGCCACGGCGTGATTGTTGCGCTTGAGCAATCCCACGACGCGGTCGGCCCCGTGCTTCGTCCGGCAAAAGATCAGCACCGAGTTGTAATTCACGCGTTTCAGCAGTTCGAGCAGCAGGTCGGATTTCTGTGAATCGGAAACGGGATAAATGACGTGCTTCACCGTTTCAGCCGGTGTCCGGCGCGCGCCGATTTCAATCGTCTCCGGTTTGTTCATCGCCCATTGGATGAGCGTTTCAATTTGCGGCGGAATCGTCGCGGAAAACAGCGAGGTGTGGCGCTGGCGCGGGCAACGTTCGACGATGCGGCGCACGTCGGGCAGGAATCCCATGTCCAGCATCCGGTCGGCCTCGTCGAGCACGAGGAACTGGACCTTGTCCAGACGCACCGTGCCGCGTTCGAGATGGTCGAGCAAACGTCCCGGCGTGGCGGCGAGGACGTCGATGCCCGCGCGCAAGTCATCCAACTGCCGTCCGTAACCAACGCCGCCATAAACGACGGAGACCTTCAAATTGGTGAAGCGCGCAAAATCGCGGATGGCTGTTTCAACCTGCGCGGCGAGTTCGCGCGTCGGTTCGAGAATGAGCGCGCGCGGACCGGGCGCGTGCCGGTCCAGCTTCGTGAGAATGGGCAGCGCAAACGCGGCGGTTTTGCCGGTGCCGGTCTGCGCGCTGCCGATGATGTCGCGGCCGGCGAGCACGAGCGGAATGCCGCGAAGCTGAATCGGTGTGGGAGTGATGTAACCCGCCGCGCGCACGCCTTCAAGAGTCGCCGGAGAGAGACCTAACTTTAAAAAAGCCATGGGTGCAGGTTAGCAGCGCACAGGATTAAGGAAAGCAAGGATTTATCCTGTTAATCATAGCCGTCCCGCATGGCGGGATCAGTCCGCGCTAATCAAAAGGAAGTTTGCGCCGACTGACGTCGGCGGCTACGAAGTCGACGGGGTATCCTCCGCCGACGGCTTATCCGCGGGGGCATCGGCAACCGGTTCATTTACAAGTGCATCGGCAGCAGGTTCGCCCGGTGCCGGAGTTTCAGCCGTTGCTTCCGCGGCCGGTTCCGGCTCAACTGCCGGCTCCGGTTCCGACGCGGGAATTTCCGCCTCGGTCAAAATCAGGGTCTCTCCCTCCGGTTCAACCGTGATTGGAGCGGCCTCGCCTTCTGTAGCCGGCTTCGCCTCCGTCGGTTTTGCTTCCGGTTTGGGCGGCCGGGGCAGGGGCTTTTTGGCCGTGTCCATCCGGCCGTCGGCAAATTCAATCACGTGACCCTGATGCACGAGCCAGTGCAAATCGCCGATGACGGCAGTCTGCTCCGGCGTCGGCTCGGCGTTTGTTGTCCCGTCCCGCACAATGCGGGACGGTTCCGCACCGCTGGCAGCCGGCGGCTCCTCCGGTTTAATTTCAATGACCGTTGGCTTCTTGGGTGACGGCGCGAGGGCTTCGATCAATTGCCGCCGCGTGCACTTCGGGTGTGCGTTGATGTGGCCGACGATGCGTTTGATGCTTTCCGAAACCGGCGTGGTTTCAAGGTCGAGAAATTGCGGGCGGGCGACGGAAACATGTGTGAAGGTCTTGTTGACCTTGAAGAAATGCAGACCGTGCGTGGCGAATTGCCGGCTGAGACCCGTGGCCAGTTGCAATGGAAAATATTTCTGTCGTTCCCAATCGTTGCGCACCAGCCGTTGCAATTCGCGGCTGCGCAGGTTGCGGCTCAACACGCCGCCGACCGTGTGCGATTCCACCGGCTTGATGATGGTGTCCTTGTGGACGGTCCGGAAATGCTTCTCCACTTCTTCGAGGCTTGCGAGCTTGAGCGGTTCCGGCACGTTCAGGCAGACGTATTCGGTCTTGAAACTTTGTTCCTCGACCCATTTTTTGACGACTTCCTCGTCCCGCACAATTTTGACGCGCGATTTGAAGACATCGAACGGCATTTTTGAAAACCGCTCGGCGTGCAGCTTGCGGAGCTGGTTCTGGTAATCGTGATAATTCGGCGGGCCGAGGATGATGCCGCTCATGCCGCATTGCGCGACGAAAGTGTATTTGCCCTTCGGCGGTTCGGTGGCCGTGCGCTCAGCCGAATAAAACGTGGCGAAATGAATTTTCAGCACGTGCGCGATGGCTTCGTCCTCGCTCAACCACGGCGTGTCGTCCAGCGCGCAGGCGAACAGCGGCTGTTTGACCGTGCCATCGGCGTTTTTCTTCACCCCGAGCTGGACGGCGTAGCGTTCCGGCTTCACCAGGACGATTTGCGCGATTTGGAACAGCGGATACGCGCGGCCGGTCACCTTGATCTGGCGCGCGAGCGATTCGACGCCATTTTCGTCCGGCAAAAAAGTGACGGTGATTTCTGGCAACGGCGCGGGCGGCGCGGGATCCCGCATTGCGGGACGGCGTTCACCCCGGTCATCGCGTTGGGAAAAACCCTGCTTGCGGTCGCCGAACTTGGGCCCGGAACGCGGCGGACGGGGGCCGCGGCGCTCGCCGAACGGCTCGGGACGCGGACCGCCCCGGCGGCCTTCGCGTTGGCGGTCATCGCGTCCGGCGGGTTCGCCCGCGAATTTCGCGTAGCGATTGGCCGACGGCGCTTCCTGCGCCCAAGCGGGCAGGAAAAGCTTTTCCAGATCAATATCCACTTCGGAAATAGTGCTCATTTTGAGCGCGGGCGCGGGATCAAGCCGCTGCGCGTTTGGCAAGAATAGCATCCACGATTTTTTTGGCCAGCGCGGGTTTTTCGGCCATTGCCTTTTGCGCGGCCTCCTTGCCCTGGCCGATCAACTCGCCCTCGAATTGCAGCCAGGCGCCCTTTTTGTCCACGACACCGGCTTCGATGCCCACGTCGAGGATGCAGCCTTCCTTGTTGATGCCGTGATTGTAAATGATGTCGAACTCGGCCTCGGCAAACGGCGGGGCGACCTTGTTTTTGACGACTTTGACGCGGACATGATTGCCGATGGCGTTGCCCGCGTCATCCTTGAGCGTTTCCTTGCGGCGGATGTCGAGGCGCACACTGGCGTAAAATTTCAGCGCCTTGCCGCCGGGCGTCGTTTCGGGATTGCCGAACATCACGCCTACTTTTTCGCGCAATTGATTGGTGAAAATGCACGTCGTCTTGGACTTGGCGAGGACGGCGGTGAGCTTGCGCAACGCCTGGCTCATGAGCCGCGCCTGCATGCCCATCGTGGCCATGCCCATCTCGCCTTCGAGCTCGGCCTTCGGCACCAGCGCGGCGACGGAATCAATCACGATGACATCCAGCGCATTCGAGCGGGCGAGCGTTTCACAAATGGTCAACGCTTCTTCGCCGCTGTCCGGCTGCGACACGAGCAAATCGTCGAGGTTCACGCCGAGTTTTTTCGCGTAGCCCGGATCGAACGCGTGCTCGGCGTCAATGAATGCCGCCAATCCGCCGGCTTTTTGCGCGTAGGAGATAACGTGCAGCATCAGCGTGGTTTTGCCGGACGATTCCGGCCCGAAAATTTCCACGACGCGGCCGCGCGGAATCCCGCCGACGCCGAGCGCCAGGTCCAGCGCGAGCGCGCCGGTCGGAATCACGTCAATTTTGACCAGCGCCCGGGCATCGCCGAGGCGCATGATGCTGCCTTCGCCGTAACTCTTGGTGATGGTGGAAATGGCGGCGTCGAGTTCGCGCTGGTGCGGCGCGGCGGCTTTGGTTTCAGCGGCGGGCTTTTCGGCAATTTTCGGCGGCATAACTTTTCCGGACTTTCGTTGTTGGTTTTACGGAATGCGACAGTAGTGAATCACCTGAAAATAGTCAAACGCCAGATAGCTTGATTTTAATCTGCATCTGCACCAGCGTTGTTTTTGCCGGGCAGAAAGGTCGCCATTCATCCCGGACCCAGTTCGCCGTGGAAGGCGCTGTAAACCATTTGCACCGCCACCGCCGACAGGATCATTCCCATCACCCGGCTCAGGATGCTGGCACCTGAATGCCCGATCAGCTTGATGAGCCGGTCGCCGAGCAGCATCAGGATCAACGTGGCGGCCAGCACCAACGCCATCATGGAGCAGGTGAGGGTTTGTTGCAGCAGGCTATGCGTGTTGTTGCCCGTGAGCACCACCACCGACAGCAACGCTCCGGGCGTGGCGATGGCCGGCATGGCCAGTGGAAAAACCGCCACGTCATGCCCTTTATCCGGCACCCCATCATTCCCGGAAGACTTCTCAAAAATCATCGTCAGCGAAAACAGGAACAGCACAATCCCGCCGGCGATCTGGAACGAAAGCAATTCAATCCGCATCACGTTCAGCAACAGCTGGCCGAAATAAAGAAACCCGGCCAGCAGCGTGAAGGCGATGATGGTGGCGCGGATCGCCGCCCGCCGCCGTTCCGCCGGCGGCAGATGTTTCGTCACCGACAAATAGAGCGGCACGGTGCCCAGCGGGTCCACCGTCACCCAAAAGGTCACGAAATCGAAGAGCAATTCGTTCCAGTTCACCACGACATTTTTGTTGACCGGCCGGTGATTCGCAATCAATTCCGCTCCGGTTTCGCACCGTCAGCGCGGCGCTTGAAAATTGCCAGCCACGATTCCGCCGAGGTTTGCACGTTCGTTTCCGGCTGATCAAACCATTGGTATTGCGTCTGGCCGTCGGGTGCAATTTCCACCAAGCCGGCCAATTGCAGGTGCTCTCGTTGATACTTTCCGAACCAATCAAAGATCAACGGATTGGAATCCGAATACTGCAACCAGGAATCTTTGACATGAACAAACACCACATAATCAGGATTGGCCTTCTCAATTTCCCGGATCATCTCTTTTTGCATCTCAACGGCATGGGGCTGTGGCTCCATGAGCGGGTAGGTGCAAATATACCCGGTGGCTGAACGACGACGGCTGTAAAAGTATATCTGCGGTTCGGATCCCAGCACCACAATCCGCGCCCCCCGGGCGCTGTGGGACGCCAGATAACGGCCAATTTCCACCGACTCGGGAAATGGATTTGTGCCATAAACCGCGCGGCTCGCCTGCGCAGGACCGAGTAAAAAGAAAATGTCACTCCATTGAATCAGCAAACTGGCGGCGGCCGCGGCAAAAACCAGGGAAGGCAGTGTCGCCATGGGCAGGGAAAAGGTGCGCCGGGCCAGGAAACCGGAAGCCCCGTGGAATGCCGCCGCCACCAGCAAGCCCGCGGCGGGAAGCAATTGGATAAAGTAATGTCCCCGCCATCCGGGCCAGACCGCAACACACGAAAAAACCACAAAGCCGGCAATGAAAGCCCGCCAGCGTTGCAGGGACGGTTCACAAAAGAGCAGGATGAGGCCCAGTACCGCCAAGCTCCACAATCCCGGGGCGGCTTTGAACAGCGGGACGACAACACTGACCAGTGTTTTTATTCCCTGGGCGAACGTGATGACTGAGGCATGCTCGCGAGCGTATTCAAATGTCCACAGCCAAAATTGATGAAAGTCGCCGGCGAGGGCGATTATGAAACACGTCAGAATGAACGGGAGCAGCCCGCCCAGTGCCAGCCAGGCCAGACGCGCCACCAGTCGCCGCCACTGTCTTTGATCGGACGGAAATTCGCACCATAAAATCCAACCGGCCGCAAAAAGTCCGAAGGCCGCGCCTGTTTGTTTCATCAAGACCGCCAGTCCAACGAGCAGTCCGGCAAAAAAAATCCGCGCCGCCGAAGTGCGGTCATCCAGATTTTGCAGCAGGACGACGCCGGCAAGCACCGGCAACATGACAAAGTGGGTTGCGTGAGCGGCCAGCCCCACCGTTTCCGGCACGATGGAGAGCAGGGCATACGTGCCGGCGGCAACCACGCCGGCGGCATCCCCGTAGATGCGCCGCGCCAGCACAAAGACCAACATTGCGCTGGCCAGGTTGACCAAAATCACCCCGGCATGAAGGGCGGCCGCCGTCTGCCCGAACACCGCCATGATGAGCGCATACGCCACGCACGTGCCGGGCAATTTCAGCGTGACGTTGTAAGCCGCTTTATACGGAGAGACATCCTGGAGCAGCAATTGACCCGCGTAGGCGTATTCCCCCTCGTCCCGCTCCAGGGGCATGTCCAAAAGGCGGATCCGGACCGCCGTCACCACCGTCAGGATGAGGAGAAGCGATAAAATCACCCGGAGGTTCCCGGCCGGCAGACGACTTCCAAAGAATTGTTCAGAACGCTTAAACATCTATGACCGCGCCACCGGACGTCGGGCGGCAACCATCCATTATGCTTTGCGCTCTTTGACCGCCAGCAAAATATCCACGACGACCTTGCCCCCGGCTTCGCGCACGGCGTTGTCGATGCCGTGCCGATGGACGCGGTGCCGGTCACTGTGATCGGTGGTCATTGGTGTCGGCCTTTAACTTGTAAAGGATGAACGGCACGCGGGCCGGGACACTGTGGTATTGATAAATGTCCGGTTCGGGAACACTCCCGGCCTGGACCGAATCATGCACCGGGATGGTGATCATCTCATAATGGGGCCTCAGGAATTCCGGCAGCGCCACCGGCTCCTGCGCCACGACACCCGAGGCGCTGTTCGGCAGAATCCAATCCGGCAACTGCCCCTCCGGCGGTCCCATGATGTGCCCGTTAATGATGACCAGTTGCGTGTAAAACATCAGCGGGAAATCGGGGTCGAAGGTCAGGACCCTTTCACCCGGATGCGCCTGTATTTTGAAGAAGTCGAGCACATCGGCAAACCGGTCGGTGTAAGGCGCCACCAAGCCTTCCACGTATTCCACCAGGGGAAACCGCAGCGTGTGCGCATCCCGAAATGGATAAGCTGTGACCACTGAGAATGCATTGCTCAAGGCCGGGACGGCAATCAACAGGGCCGCCAGCGCGCGCCATTTGATGTAGCGAAAAATCCAGGCGGCGGCCAGCAGACACACGACCGGCAAAAGGGGCAGCAGATAACGCAGATAAAAACCCGGCGCGAGCAGGATGGTGATGAAGTATGACCCCAGCAGGAACAACAAAAATTGTTCCCATCCCTGTGGAATTTCCGGCCCGATTGTTTGCCGGTCCCGGCAGGCGGGGATGAAACCAAGGAGCGGCAGCAGCAGGAAGCACAGTGGAAGAAAATGAAAATGAAATTCCAACAGATAACCCCATGCCTTCCCCAAATGCAGTTCCTCGCCGACGGACTGGCTTTGTCCCCACGGATGCGCATAGACCAGCCAGGGCAGGGCTGCGACAATCAAAATGACCAGGACCGCGACCACGCGCAGCACGGCGGGTTTTCCCTGCCGGCGGAGCATCCACGCCAGAACAAACAACACCGGCAGGTTCGCCACCATGATGATGTAATTGCTGTAAAATTGCAGGATCAAGGCGAATGCCGTCACCCAGAGGCCCCGCCGGTTTTGGACGAACAGTTGATGGATGCCATAAACCAGGAGGATTTCCCCGAAAACCGAAATCGTGTAGTAACGGCATTGCCGCGCATGCAGCAGAAAAACCTCCGAGGTCCCCAGCAACACCACGCTGGCCAGTGCCACCCAATGGCTGCGGTAGATTTTGTAAGCGACCAGGGCCAGCGCCAGCAGGCTGCCCCAGCCGATTAGGGCAAACGGCGCCCGTGCCGCCCAGGTCGTCGGCCCAAATAGCACGAATGAACCCGCCGCAAAATATTCCTGCAACCACGGCGACCAGATCCACACATGGTCCCGGTTCTCATCCCTTCGGCCGTGAAGGAGAATGTAATTGGTCCCATCAAAAGTTCTCGGCACGCCAAATTGCATGACGTTTTTGGCCAGCACCGCCGTCTCCCCTTCGTCGCCCCACAACAGATGGCCGTCCAAATGATAAAAAAGGAGAAAGAAGGCGAACACCAGAAACAACCCGTAACCCCCGCCAATGAAAAACTTCCCGGCTGTTTTGGAATTGCCCATGGGTCAGCTGCCGGTCCCTTTCAGGCCCGCCGTTCCTTGATCGCCGACAAAATATCCGCCACCACCTCGGCCTTTGGTTTCGCCCCGAGGTTGCCTTTGCCGTGCAAACGAACCGAGACGTTCCCGGCGTCCATGTCGCGGCCGCCGATGACCAGCATGGTGTGGACTTTCGCCTTCTCGGCTTCGGCAATCTTCGCCTTGATCGGGTCGGTGCCGAAGTCGGCCTCGCAACGCACAAAGTTCGCGCGGAGTTCGTTCACGATGGCCTTGGCGTAGTTCAACAGCGGTTCTTCCTCGCCAAGGGTGAGGACGCGGACCTGCTCCGGCGCGAGCCAGAGCGGAAAGTTGCCGGCGTAATGCTCGATGAGAAAACCGATGAACCGTTCGTGCGTGCCGAGCGGCGCGCGATGAATGCACAACGGCGTCTTGTCCGTGTTGTCCTTGTCGCGATAGACTAGGCCGAAGCGTTTGGGCACGGCGAAATCCACCTGGTTGGTGGCCAGCGTGAATTCGCGGCCGATGACGCTCCAGACCTGCACGTCAATCTTCGGGCCGTAGAACGCCGCCTCGTTCGGCACTTCAACGTAGGGAATCTTCGAATCAATCAACACCTGCCGGACCATGTCCTCGGTCTGCTTCCAGAGCGCCGGTTCGTTGACGTATTTCTTGCCGAGGCCCTCCAGCGCGGAGGTGCTGAAGCGCATGACATATTTTTCGAAGCCGAAAATCTTGAAATATTTCAGGTACAAATCGTTCACCGCATTGAATTCCTGCGCGAACTGCTCCGGCGTGCAATAAATGTGCGCGTCGTTCATGTTGAGCGACCGCACGCGCATGAGGCCGAACAACTCGCCGGACTGCTCGTAACGGTAGTTGGTACCGTATTCGGCCAGTCGCAACGGGAGATCGCGGTAACTGCGCGGCTCCGCCGCAAAAATGCGGTGATGATGCGGGCAGTTCATGGCTTTGAGGTAGTAGCGATAGGGTGCAAGTAATTCATCTCTTTTCCTTTTTGCCTCCGTGCGCCTGGCCTCTAATTTCTTTGCTATGTCTTCAAGACTTTTCTCATTTTTAAAACCCGCGCCAAGCGCATCACCAAATGCCTTCAGCGCTGTTTTCGCTGCTTCCACCCTGCCGGTGTTCTCATCGTCAATCTTGCCAACCGTTTCCGCCGCAATTAATGCAGCTTGACCAATTCGCCTCGCCATATCTGCTTGTCCCGCTAATACCTGTAGCTCGTTTTCTAACTTTGTGATCTCTCCCATCTCACTTGTGTCATCTTTGACTTCCATCGGTGGAAACATCGAATCCTTGTAGAGAATCGGCAGATGGCCGCTGGTAAGATACATTTTCTCCTTGGCGATGTGCGGCGTCTTCACGCGTACGTAACCGGCCTGAAATTCGGTTTCCTTCGCCAGCTTTTCCAGTTCCTCACAGATCGCCGCGCCTTTGGGCAGCCACATCGGCAGGCCAGGGCCGACATATTCCGTGTCAATGACGAACAGGCCCATCTCCTGGCCGATCTTGCGGTGATCGCGGCGCTTGGCCTCTTCGATCATCGTGAAGTAAGCCTCCATCTCGGTTTTGTTCTTGAACGCGGTGCCGTAGATGCGCTGGAGTTGCGGGTTGCGCTCGTCGCCCTTGTAGTAGGCGCTGGCCACGGTGGTGAGCCGGAACGCGCCCACGTTGCCGGTGCGCATCACATGCGGCCCGGCGCAAAGGTCAATGAAATCGCCGTTCTTGAAATACGAAATCGCCTCGCCTTCGGGAATCTGGTTGAGCAAATCGGCCTTGAACTTCGACGGGGCAGGGCGCTCGGCCAGTCCACCGAGCCGGCCGCTTTGGGCGTCCTTCATCGCCTGTTCGCGTGTGACGACGAGTTTCTCGAAGACGTTGTTGGCCTTGATCTCCTTTTTCATCTCGGTCTCGATGGTCGGGAAATCCTCGGGTGAGATGCGGTGTGAAAGTTCGACGTCGTAGTAAAAGCCGTTCTCGACCGGCGGGCCGTAGGCGAATTGGGCGTCGGGCCAGAGGCGGAGGATGGCGGTGGCCATCACATGCGCGCACGAGTGCCGGATGCGCTCCAGCTCGGACATTTTTGCGCGGTCGTCGAGGGTCTTGCGTTCGGCCGGCGGCGGCTGATTTTCGGCTGACATGGGAATTAGATTAACCACAAAGGCGCAAAGAGACGAGGGGGAAAACAAGCTACAGTTTTGGAAATTGGGAACATTGAACATTGAACATTCAACATCGAACATCCAATGAAATTGTTACCGGGCGGCTTGCTTCGGCATTGAGGGTTGGGCGTTAAATGTTGAATGTTTTTGCTCCGTGACTTTACCGCGCCGTTTTCCAAATCGTCACCAGGCTGCCGAGGCCGCAGAGCAGCAGCGCGCTGACGGCAATGGCGCCGCTGTTGGCGTATTGCGGCAGGAATTGCAGCGACGCCGCGCCCACCGCCGGGCCGATGCAGTTGCCCACGCCAATGGCGGCTTCGTGGATGCCGCCGTGTTCGCCTTTGGCCTCGCTCGCATCCATCGAGTAAAAGAGCGATGAGTAATAAATCAGGCCAATGGCGGCGCCGAAGAAGATTTGCGCCAGCAACAGCACGGCGAGATTTGGAACGATGAGAATCGCTGCGAATGAAACGATGAGCGTCGCAAACGCCATCACGAGCCAGCGAAAACGGTAATGCCATTCCGTCCAAGCCCACAGCGCGATGAACGTGCCGAGCCGCACAAAGCCCCACAGCGAACACACAAATCCCGCGAACATGGGCGAGAGGTGAAAGCGCGACGCCACGGTGGGCAGCAAAGGGATGAAGGTGTTGATGGCGAGGTAGGCAAACGGGTTCGCCAGCCACGCCATGCGCAGAAACGCCCTGGTTTTCACGGGCGAAGGGCGGTGCGGGTCGGGAACCGGCGCGGGCGCGGGTTCCTGGCCGGCGGCGCGGGCGAGGTCGGCGGAGTGTTTTTCCAGCCAGAGCGTCAGGGCGAGTTCCACGATTAAAATGGCGAGCGGCAGGAAGAAAATGGTTTTGAACCCGAATTTTTCCACCAGCATGCCGCCGCCAAAAAGCGCCAGCGCGTTCGTTCCGGCCCAAACGACGTTGTAAGTGCCGACCGCGCGCGGCAGGCCTGTCGCGTCTTCACCCTCGCTCACGAGCGCTTCGATCGTCGGCCACAGGAAACACATTCCGAAGGTGAGCAAGGCGGTGGCCAGCACCAGGCCGGCCGCGGAATTGAGTTGCGAGCCGGCGGCCAGCGCAACAATCATCACGCCGAAACCGAGTTTGAGCGCATTGAAATAGCCGCGTCGTTGCCCGAACCGCCCGGCCTGCCAGGAGGCAAAAACATAAATGAGGCCAATGAACGCGGCGAAGGCGAGATTGTCCTTGCCGCTGAAACCAAACTCCTTCCGCATGAAAAAGTAGAGGTAATAAAAATAAAACGACACGGCGAAGGAACCCATGCCTTCGAGCGTGAAACAGGCGAATTTGAATCCGCGTCCCTTTTTCGTGATCATGGCCGGCTGGAAATCTCGCTGATGGCGGCACGGCAATACCATTTCACCGCGTCCGACATCGGCGGTTCCAGCTTGTCCAAATCTTCGACGGAACACCAGCGAATGTCGTGATGCTCATCGGCGGCGAGTGCAAGTTTTCCATTCTTGGGCCGCGCCCAATAAATCATGCCAATGTGCTCATGGGTTTCGTTGATGCGGTGGATGTCCAAAAAGCGCGGCGCGATGAGCGCGCGGGTGCCGGGACCGGTCGTGGGCGGACGTTCGCCGATCAATTCCACGTCGAGACCGCTTTCTTCCTTCGCCTCGCGCAACGCGGCCTGCTCCGGGTCTTCGTCCAGTTCGATGTGCCCGCCCAGCGGCAGCCATTTGTCCAGCTTGCGATGGTGGATGAGTAAAATTTTGCGGTCGTGAACGACGAAGATCGCGACAGTAAAATCAATTTTCTCGTGAATGTGGGCCATGTTTTCGTAGCGGCGTCTCGGCAGAGCGCCGCAAATCATAAAAGAAAGTGCGGCGCTCTGCCGAGACGCCGCTATGCAGCTCAATAATCATACAATCCGCTGTCCTTCGTGTAACCGCCATTGCCCGCACCGCTTCCTCCACCGCCCATGAAATCGCCCAGCACGTCGCCGAGATCGGCCTCGATTTTTTCCGGGTCTTCGCCGGCTTCGAGACGTTTGATGGCCGTGTCGAGTTCCTTCGGCACTAAACCCGGAGGCATGAGGCCTTTCATTTTTTTCATCATGTGCGCCATATGCCGCGGGTTGTTTTCGTCCAGATATTCCATGTCGCGTTCCATTTCCATCATGGCACGCTCGACGCGCGGGTCCTCGAAATCGGGCAGGGGCGCTTCGCCACTGGCCATTTCATCTTTTGCCGCCGGTTCCGGCAATCCGCGCGTCAGGGCGAACCGGCTGATTTGCCTGGACATTTTTTTGCTGCCGCATTTGGGGCAGACGGGGAGGCGGCTGGGATTCACGCGCTTCGACAGGAAGCTGAAAATCCGGCGGCATTTCGGACAGGCGAACTCGTAAATGGGCATGGCATTTTTTACCGCGGATTACGCGGATGGCGGGGGTAAATTGGGAGCTTGAACAGCGAGCGTCAAGTGGCGTGTAAAAAAACTTAAGCCCTAACGACTAATTCCTAAAGAAATCCCAAGCCCCAAGCCAGAAACTCAAAACAGCAACGACACCCCTTCGGATTTCGGAATTCTTTGGGAATTATGGTTTAGGCATTAGGAATTTCCCTATTTCATCCGGTCGAAATTCTTCTGGAGAATCTGCCAGTCTTTCAGGCCTTTGACTTTTTCCCTCATGCCGCGATTGATCTCGGCTTCCTTCGCGTTTTTGGTCGGCTTGTTGATTTTGTAAAAAATTCCGAAGTAACCGGGGAAATCCGTGCCGGCGAGCTGGTAGGCGGCCTGTTCGTCGGTCGCGTCGTGATCCTTCGGAACTTCCTTGAACATGCCGCCTTTGCGGGGATTTGCAGCATCAAACGCGCCTTCGTAAAATTCCACGCATTCACTGAGACATTCAACGAAGCCGAAACCGTCGTGGTCCATCGCGGCCTCCATCATCGCCAGCACGTGATTTGGGTTCGTGGACGTGGTGCGCGCAACGAACGTGGCACCGGCGGCGATGGCCTGTTTCATCGGGTTGATGGGATAATCCACCGCGCCCCATTGGTCGGTCTTGCTTTTGAAGCCGAGCGGCGAGGTTGGCGACGTCTGCTTTTTCGTCAGGGCATAAACCCAGTTGTCCATGACGACATAGGTGAGCTTCACGTTTTTACGCGCGGTGTGAGTGAAATGATTGCCGCCAATCGAAAACGCGTCGCCGTCGCCGCCGAAAACAAACACGTGCAAATCCGGCCGGGAAAGTGAAATGCCGCTGGCAAACGGCAGCGCGCGTCCGTGAATGTAGTGCGCGCCGTGCGCCTGCACGAAATACGGGAACCGGCTCGAACAACCGATGCCCGCGATGCTGACGAATTGCTCGTGCGTGAGCTTGCGCTTTTCAATGAGCTTGAAGTAAAGCGCGAGCACCGAGAAATCGCCGCAACCGGGACACCACGTCGGGTGATCGGCGGCAATTTCCTTTTTGGTCAGACCCTTGCGTTCGGAATCGGGCCGCGCCGGCACAACAACGATGTCCGCCCGCGCGGGAATTCCAGCAATGGTTTCGCTCATAAATTCTTTCAGCTTTGCAAATTAGACGGTTTTGGCCGCCGGTCTGTTCGAGGACAGTTTCATTTTCACCGCGGCAAGAATTTCCTTCACTTTCCACGTCAGCCCGTCGGTCTTGGCAATGCCACGGATGTGCGGGTCACCGTAGCGTGCGCGCAACAAGGTCGCGAGCTGGCCCTGGCCGTAAAGTCCCTCGTCGTTCATCTCGACGACGAAAACGTGATGGAAGCCGGAGAAAATATTTTCCAATCCGTCCGGCAGCGGATTGAGATTTTTTATGTGCAGCGACGAAATGCTGTCGCCGGCGGCGCGGGCGCGATCCACCGCTTCGCGAATCGGGCCTTGCGTCGAACCCCAGCCGACGAGCAGCACGTTGCCTTCCGGCGGGCCGTAAATTTTAGGCGTCGGCAGCGTGGCCGCGAGCGCCTGGAGTTTTTTGCGCCGCTTGGCCGTCATCTGCATATGGAGCTTCGGCGAGCCGGTCGGGTGACCCAATTCATCATGTTCGAGACCGGTGGCGATGGGATAGATGCCGCTGGCGATGCGCGTGCCGGGCACCACGCGCGGAACCACGCCGTCCGGCGCGGACAAATCATACGGTTTGAAATCGGGAACCGGCGAAAGGTCGGGCGAAATATCCTGGCAAACCTTTTCCAAGTCCGGTTCCATAAACGCCTCGATGCGCGTGGCAATGGCCTGGTCGCTGAGAATGATGACCGGCACGTTGTATTGGCGCGCGATGTTGACGGCTTCAATCGCGGTGTAAAAACAATCCTCGACATTCGCGGGCGCGAGCACGACGCGCGGGGCGTCGCCGTGTCCGCCGAAGCACGCAATGTAAAGATCGGATTGCTCGACGTTGGTGGGCATGCCGGTGGACGGCCCGCCGCGTTGAACATCCACAACAATCAGCGGGACCTCGGCCATGACCGCCCAGCCGATGGCTTCGGTTTTAAGCGAAATGCCGGGGCCGCTCGAACCCGTAACCGCAACGCGCCCGGCATAACCCGCTCCAATGGCCATTGAAACAGAGGCGATTTCGTCCTCGCACTGGATAAACGAGCCGCCGTATTTGGGCAATTCGCGCCGGAGCAATTCCATGACGTCTGTCCATGGCGTAATGGGATAACCCGCGCCGAAACGCACTCCCGCGGCAATGAGACCGTAACCCAGCGCTTCGTTGCCGTTCATGACGACCTGATGGCCGCTTTTGGCCGGGCCTTCGGTGAATTTGAAAGTTTCCAGCAAATTGCCGGTGTCGTAGGAATACCCCGCGTGGAACGCCACCAGTGCATTTTTCACGATGCTTTCATCCTTGCCGCCAAAGCGTTCGGCAATCAGTTTTTCCAGTTTCGGCACATTGAGATCGAACGTCCGCGCGATAAGGCCGAGCGCGTAAATATTTTTGCCCTTGTCCTTGGCCGTGCCGCCAATGGCCTCGACGGCCAGCGTGGAAATGGGAATGCCGACGTGGTGATAGTCTTTTTGCCATTCGGGCTTTGGTTCGACGTGGTCGGCATCAAAAAGCACGATGCCGCCTTTTTTGAGCGAGCCGATGTGTTCTTCGTAGGAATGCTGGTAAAGCGCCAGCAGCACGTCGGCCTCGTCACCCGCGCTCAACACTTCGCCGGAGCCGATGCGAACCTGAAAAATGGACGGTCCACCGGAAATGGTGGGCGGAATCGTCATGAAGGTCATGACTTCCTGCTCGCTGCGGCCGGCCAGCCGCGCGAGGAATCCGCCGATGGCCTGGATGCCATCCTGCGAATTGCCGGCGATGCGGATCACCGCCTCGTTGATCCTCGAAACTTTCGGCGCGCCACCCGGCGACGCGGTTGTCATTGTGTCACTCATGGAACCTCGCGGTTAAAAATTTCTACGACGCAAGGTGAGATGGCTGCTGAAGATAAATCAGCGCGACACCGTTGCCTTGTCACAGTAAGTCACTTGATGCGGACGTGTCAAATTCTAATGATAGATTTATCTGATTGCAAACAAGCAATTTACAACGCGCAGGCAAAACCCATTTTAGGCCCTTAGAATTTTAATTAGTGTCTCTGATTAACGCCGGCGGCCAGGGAAAATTTTCTTTTGGCTGATATTGTCGCCGCTTGCACAAACCAAGCCGTGTGCGTAGTGTTGCGGGGATGGAGATTCACGTGACGCAATACGAGCCGTACGACGGCGTGATTAATTCACAATCTGCAACCTGAAATTTTAAATCGAATGAAGACGGCCTACGAACTCGCAATGGAACGGCTCAGCAAAGCCGCTCCTGCCACCAAACTCACAGGCGCGCAGAAAAAACAGCTCGCGGAGTTGGATTCAACCTGCGCCGCGAAAATTGCCGGGCGCGAAATCGCATTGAAGGATGAAATCTCGAAGTTCGCCGCGGCGGGTGATTTAGAAAAAGTCGAAACGCTTCAACAGCAATGGGTCAACGAGCGAAAAAAACTTCAGGCCGGGTTGGAAGAGAAAAAGGAACAAATTCGCCGCAGCGCGGTAGCGAAATGAAATTGGGAACCGGCCTGCCGAGCCGTAGTTCGCAGCATTTGCTTATATGTGCCCGACAGCCCGTCTTCGCTATGCCGCGGCGCGGCAGCCTTCGCTCTTGCTTCGCTGCGATGTAAAACGCCGCCGGTGCCCCGCCACACTTCCTTTAAATCCCTGTCCAGTTGGCCGGTTTGGACATTGATTTTGGCCTGGCCGATAAAACCGTCGCCCAGGCCTTCATGCCGGTCGTAATAAACGGTCCCGTCCTCATCAAAAAACAGGGAAGGGTCAATGCCGCTGTGGTCCACCCAGACCGGTTCGGACCAGGGACCGGCGGGATTGGTGGCCGTCACAAAAAAATTGCCGCCGGTATCCACGAGCGTCGTGATCAGGTAAAACGTGCCGTTGTGATAACGCAGGGTCGGGGCATAAATGCCGCCGGAAGCCCGGGCGTGGTCAAGGTTCAACTGGCTTTTCCGGGTCAGGCAGTATCCGAGCTGCCGCCAATGCACCAGGTCCCGGCTGTGAAAAATCGGAACGCCGGGGAAAAATTCAAACGAGCTGTTGACCAGGTAATAATCGTCACCGACCCGGCAAATGCTTGGATCAGGATAAAAACCGGACAGGATGGGATTTTGAAAGGTTTTGGCGGGTCCGGCCGAAAGACCCGCCGGCAGGAGTCCCACCGGGGCGAACAATACCGCGAGGGTCCATTGGGCCAACCGGCCCGCCGGTTTAAATGAATTCATTGATGAGGTTCTCCAGGAATTCCTGGCGGCCGCTGACATTCGGCGCCGCTTCGCCCGGCTTGAGCAGGTAGCTCTCGAGTTCCACCAAACCCACCTGGCCGGCCTCGATTTTCGCACCGATGCCGGAATCCCACGAGGCGTAGCGTTGTTCCACGAATTTCGCGAGCCGGTGGCGGCAGGGCCCATGACGTTGTCGAAGGCGAGGTGCCGTTCGTAAAGCCCGTCCGTACCGGTGAACTGGACCGGGCAACAGACTTCGCT
>DAIRTX010000066.1:0-19938 GCA_036803685.1 Verrucomicrobiota bacterium
CGATTCCAGCGGGCCTTTGCCCTTGCCCATGCGCGTTTCCAGCGGCTTCTTCGTGAACGACTTTTGCGGGAAGATGCGAATCCACATTTTCCCGTGCCGCTTCATGTTGCGGGCAATCGCCACACGTGCCGCCTCGATCTGCTTCGTGTCGAGCCAGCAACGCTCCAGCGACATCAATCCATACTCGCCAAACGCCACCGTGTTCCCGCGGTAAGCCATGCCGGCGCGGTTGCCGCGGTGCATCTTGCGGTACTTCACTCTTGCGGGCATCAACGGCATAACAAAAATCCTTTCAAAAAATCAGTTCGCAACGGGTTCGGTCGGCAGGGTCGGCAGGGTCGCAGCCGGCGCAATCGGCACCGCCGGCGCCACCGCGGCTTTTTCCTTCGTCGGCTTGTTTTCGCCCTTGCAAATCCAGCACTTGATGCCGAGCTTCCCGTAAAGGGTTGCCGCCTCGGCAAAACCGTAATCAATGTTCGCGCGCAACGTGTGCAACGGCACGCGGCCCCAATGATACGTCTCCACGCGCGCCAGTTCCGCGCCGCCCAGGCGGCCCGCGCAACGAATCTTGATCCCTTCCGCGCCGAAATCCTTCGCCGTCTGCAGCGCTTTTTTCATCGCGCGCCGGAACGACACCCGGCGTTCGAGCTGCAACGCGATATTTTCCGCGACCAGTTGCGCCTCGATCTCCGGCGTCTTGACCTCGATGATGTCCACATAGACTTCCTTGCCGGTCATCTTGCTCATCTCTTCCTTGAGCTTGTCAATTTCCGCGCCTTTGCGGCCAATGACCACGCCCGGACGTGCGGTGAGAATGGTGATGCGGCAGCGGTTCGCCGCGCGCTCGATCAAAATTCTCGGCACGGCGGCCGCTTCGAGTTTTTTCTTCAGCAACTTGCGGATTTCGCGATCCTCGCTCAACAGCTTGCCGAATTCCTTCTTTTCGGCATACCACTTCGAGCGCCAGTCTTTGTTGACGCCGACACGCAGACCGATTGGATTTGTTTTTTGTCCCATACTATTCGTCCGACAAGGTGATTTTGATGTGGCAGCGGCGCTTGAGAATCGGCCCGGCGGAGCCGCGCGCCTTGGGCATAAACCGTTTGATGATCATCGCCGAGCCGGTCACGGCTTCCTTCACGCGCAACGATTCCGGCTTGAGGCTCTTGTTGTTTTCGGCGTTGGCAATGGCCGACTTGAGCGTCTTGGCCACGAACCGCGCGCCTTTGCGCGGCACCACCGCGAGCACCGCCTGCGCCTGCAGCGCGGGCAGCCCCTGAATCTGCCGCACGACCTCGCGCATTTTTTGCGGGGACATCGGCACGTTTTTGGCTATCGCGTAAACTTCCATATTACTTCGTCTTCGCCTCCACCTTGGCCGTGTGCGCGCCGTGTTTCTTGAACGTGCGCGTGGCCGAAAACTCGCCGAGCTTGTGGCCGACCATGTTTTCCGTCACAAACACCGGGTTGAAAACCTTGCCGTTATGCACGGTAAACGTCAGCCCGACGAAATCCGGCGTGATGGTCGAACGCCGCGACCACGTCTTGATCGGCGTTTTTTGGTTTGTGCTCTTCGCCTTCTGGATTTTTTCCAGCAGGCAGAAATCCACAAACGGACCTTTTTTTATCGAACGTCCCATAAATTATTTATTTGATCTTCATCGGCAGGCCGTTGCGGCGGATAACGATAAAACGGTTCGAATGTTTGTATTTGGGCCGCGTCTTGCCGCCCTTGGCAATTTTGCCCCACGGCGACGTCAACTGCTGCCAGCCGCCGCCGGACTTCGACTTGCCTGCGCCACCACCGTTCGGGTGGTCAACCGGGTTGCGCGCCACGCCGCGGCTGATGCCGCGAATGCCGCGATGCCGTGAACGACCCGCCTTGCCGAGAATCACATTTTCGTGCTCCGGGTTGCCGACCTGGCCGATGGTCGCGTAGCAATCCCCGTTCACCTTGCGGATTTCGCCCGAGGGCAGACGCAACTGCGCGTAACCTTCGTCGCGCGACATCAACGTCGCCGCGCCGCCCGCCGAACGGACCATCTGGCCACCCCGACCCGGCGTCAGTTCGATGTTATGAATTGCGATACCAACGGGAATTGATTTGAGCGGAAGCGCGTTGCCAATTTCCGGCGGAGCCGTCGGACCGCTGGAGATGGCCGCACCGACTTTGATGCCCACCGGCGCGATGATGTAACGTTTCTCGCCATCCTTGTATTGCAGCAACGCCAGACGCGCCGAACGCATCGGATCGTATTCAATCGCCGCGACCGTCGCTTCCACGCCGTGCTTGTTGCGCTTGAAATCCACGAGGCGGATTTTCTGCTTATGACCGCCGCCGAGACCGCGCGTGGTCACGCGACCGTAGTGGTTGCGGCCACCGGTTTTCTTCCGCGTGACGACCAGCCGTTTTTCCGGCCTCGTCTTCGTAATATCGCTGAAATCTGCGAACGTGACGTAGCGCAGAGACGGCGTTAGCGGTCTAAATGATTTAACTGGCATAAAAACAAAAATCCAAGTCAGAAACTCTTGGTAGTCGGCGAGCCATCATTCCCGATCCCCGTAAGGGATCAGTTATCGGTTCGCAATCATGCTGTCCATACGCCCTTTCAGGCGTAACAGAGGAGGGAAAATATCAAATATGCGTTCCGATGCAACAAGTTTTTTGAGGAAATTTTGCGTTCCCAAGCCGGCCAGAATCAGGCATTTGGAACCCGCATGGCAAACGGCTGATTTTTCCCTCCCGAAAGCATGCGCCAGGGCACGCCGCCAATCAAGAAGGCTCGCGGTGAAAAGAGCCTGCTGCCTTGGAACTCGTGGCGTTCAATCAGCAAGTTCCACAGCGGCAATTGCGCAGGCGTAAGCGCCGTCTCTTGTGGCATCATCACGATTCGCCCACGCGCGCGCACAACGCTCATCTGGAGGATGCCAATCCACTTCAGCGATGTGCTGCGAATGATCATGGGCAAGTTCGAAATCTTGAGGAGGTAGATGACTTGCACTCAATGAAACGCGTGCTGCTTCATGGTAGCTACCCGCGACAAAAGAAGTCAGTCCTGGATGTCGTTTCTCCATGTCATGAAGCGGTAGCGTGGGCTTATTCATGTGATCTTCGGGTCGAGTCTTCAATCGTTGAGCGTCCTCAAAACTCCACGATTACATCCTTGCCGAAGGTCAGCCCGGCAACTTCGGCGGCGAGGCGGATAATTGTTTTCTTAAGCACGTTGTTGAGATTGGTCGCGACCAGCCATCCACCCGGTAACTGTTCACGCATTTCGCGCAGATCCTCGCGGTCGGGATAAAGTTCTTCCGGTGTACGGGCGATGTAGCGGCGTTTGCGGCCTTGGGCGTCGGGGTGCTGGGAGCAGCGTTCGAGGAACGTGGCGTCGCCCTTGGCGAGTTCGCCTAGGACAATGACCATCGCGTCCTTGGCGTTGTGGTACGAGTAGGCTTTGCCGCGAAGAACGAGTTTGCCTCTGCGGGTTGTTTCGCCACTGATGCAGGGCGCGGTGGGACAATGGGTTGCCGGGCTGATTTGCGGGGCGGTCTTGTCGCGCGATGTTTCGACGATGACTGGTCGGCCGAGTCCGGCAAGGAACTCGGCGACATCGTTGTCGTCGGGGCGGACACCGGCCTTGGATTCGACGGCGCTGGCGAGCATGTCCACCAAATCTTCGTTGCCCTTCTCGACCAGTTCGCGCCACGCTTCGGGAATGGCGGCGCAGGCCTGGGTGCGGCGGTTGCGGCTGCGGTATTCTTTGCGGGCGGCTTCGAGGGCTTCGCCGGACTCGACGCGGGCGCGGGCCAGATAACGGCGCAGCGTTTCTGCGGCCTCAGTGGGCGGGCGTTCAAAGAGATCGAGCTTGTACACGCGCCGGTCCTCGTAGCTACCTTGTTCCGCCGGCAGGTAGAAGCTCCACGTCCTGCCGTCGGTCAGGACGATGGACGGCACGCCGGTATGGAAGGCGTATTCAAGGGCTTGGCGGACGCCGTCCTCGGCTTTGCCGGGCGGTTTGACTTCGATGAACTCGGCGGGCTTGGAGGGCGGATGGCACAGGGCAAAGTCAGCACGGCCTTCACCGGTCTGGAACTCGGGCCAGACGGCTGTGCAGTCGTAGATGTCCCAGCCCAATTCCTGTAGCACGCGCAGGACGATGCCTTGGGAAATGGCCTGTTCGTTGGGAAACCGGCCTTGGCGCAAGCGCGCGATAATGTCGGTGATTGTGGTTTCCAGAGACATAAGCATTTAACCCTTCGCATCCATCGCCGCGCATTGTAGCCGGTGGGCTGCTCGTTGGAAACAAAAAGGAGCGGCCAACTGGGCCGCTCCTTTTGTCATTTAGCAATGGGTTTGTTCGCCGGAATCTTAAAGGCGCGGCGGACCATTCAAATTCGAAATGCGGAATGTTGAGTGCCGAATAATCATAGCGCCATCATTTCATCGGCTTGTCGGGCGAGAGTCTGAATTCGCGGCGGATGACGGCGTTGGCCGGGTCGCTGGGGGGCCATTTGGCGTCGGCGGCAAATTGAATTTCCCGGCGGCGCGCGATGATGCTTTTAACGGCGGCTTCCAGGGTCGCACGGGCAGTGGTGGCGTCGCCAGCCAGGGCAAGCGCCGCCGCAATGTCGGTGGCGATGGCGGTGAGTTTGGCGGCAGTGATGCCGCCGGCGGTAAACACCGGGGCGTATTCGGCTTTTTGCGCGGCGGCAACAATTTGCCCGGCGTTTTTGAGTGAGTTGATCCAGTCCTGATTGCTGGTGGAACGGTTGTCTTTGGGCGCGGGCGCGGGTGTTGGAGTTGGGGTGGGGTCGGGCATAATTAGTTTATGGTTGAGTGTTTATGGTTGAGTGTTGAGTGTTGAGAAATCAGATACCGGAGGTCAGGGTAAACGCCTGTCGCCGGGCGTTGGCGGCATCGAGGGACAAACCTTTCCTGTGAGGGAAGCTCAAACAACCTGTCTCCGCTTCGATTTAACCCCGACTCCGCATGCCGTTCCCGGCCCATAATCTCCAAGCGTCCAAGTGAGGAGCGTTCCGGTGAATCATCAGGAACGTTTGCCTCAGATGCGCGCCATCATAAGCACCCGGCCCGGCGATGCAAGAAGTTTTTTGGAGGACAGCAGCCCGCCGTGTCCAAGACAACGGATTTTCCCCCGGCAAACTCGCCACCCTGACGTGAATTTCACTAATTCACGCCAATTCATTTGTGATAATTCGCGCAATTCGCGTCTTCAATGCCGAAATTGTGACTGCTTGCTGACTTTCGCGAGGCGTTATTGCCCTTTGCCTTTACCCAAAAAAACAGTTACTTTGTAATCAGCATGACGATACTTACGGCACATTTTGACGGCAAAGTGCTCGTGCCCGATTCGCCGGTGAAACTTCCCGTGAATCAGCCGTTGAAAGTTTCTGTCTCACCGCTGGCAACGAACGGTACGAAAGATGACATGGACGAGGGCGCATGGTTGCGGGCCGCATCAAAAAGCTCATCCTGCGATTTCTTGCGCGAAGAACCCGACCTCTACCACTCCACCGATGGCAAGCCCTTCCACGACGCGCGGTAAAGTTGTGCTCGTGCCGTTTCCGTTCGACGATCTTTCCGCGACGAAACTTCGTCCCGCCGTTTGTCTCACCGAACCGATTGGCACAAACCGCCACGTCGTCGTGGATCTCATTAGCGTAATTCGCATCAAAGCCTTTCCGAATCTGTGTCCCTCCCGCCCCGCATTACCAGTTAGGAATGCGTTTGTTAATCTGTCTAATTTTGTCCGTCTCTTGCAATCCACACTAATTCTCGGTAGACATAGGTTGTGAACACAATCCCACCTATGCGAGTTTTCCTCAGCTACAGTTGGGATTGCGAGCAACATAAGGATCGTGTGCTCGCTCTCGCGCAACAACTTCGCGCCAACGGTGTCGATGCTTGGATTGACCGCTTCACACCATTTCCAGCTCAGGGCTGGCCACGTTGGATGCAGGATGAAATCGCCCGCGCCAAATTCGTTCTTTGCATCGTCACTAAGACCTACGCCGAACGCTTCCTTGGCCACACCGCGCCGGGCAAAGGGTTCGGGGCGAATTGGGAAGGTTCTATCATTACGAGCGACATCTATCAAAACGGCGGGCGCAACGAGAAATTTATCCCGATCATCTTCGATCCTACCGATGCTGCAAACTTACCGCACCCGCTCTGTGACTATACCCACTTCCACGGCGCCAACGATTACGATGCACTTTATCGACTGCTCACCAATCAGCCCGAGGTCGCCCCACATCCACTCGGTAGCATCATCCCAGCACCGCCACCCTCAGCACTACCACCGCTTAAACAACCAAAGGTTTATCGTCATCGTCATGACCGCGGCAATCTTCCGCGGTTACCTTATTTTTTTGGGCGTGACCATGACTTGGATACTATCGCCGCTGCACTTAACCACGACATACGGACTTGGCTCATTCTAATTGATGGACCTGGTGGTATTGGCAAAACCAGCCTCGCAATCCGCGCCGCCGAAATCGCCTCCGAAACTGACTACCCGCGCATAGTCTTCGTCTCCTCCAAAGTGCGTGAACTTGAACCTGATGGTGTTCATGCCATTCACGATTTTCTTGTTTCAAGTTACCCAGAAATCCTCAATGCCATCGCCCGTGAGTTGGGTAACACAGGCTTTGACAAGCTCAGCGAAAGGAATCGTCCATCTGCTCTCCACACACTCCTGCGCGAAAAGCCTGCGCTCTTGGTGATTGACGATCTTGAGAGCCTTTCTGAGGAAGACCGCACCCGTATCCTCGAGTTTCTTAAACATCTACCTACTGGCACCAAAGCCATCATCACCAGCCGTCGGCGTACTGATGTACAAGCGGAGGTTCTTCGGCTGGAACGCATTTCGTGGGATGAGGCTGCGCAACTCCTCGCCGAATTGGCACGCAATAACAAGCTTCTCGCCGCCACAACTAAGGCCAAACGCCGCGAACTCTATAATCACACAGGTGGTAATCCCCTTATCCTTCGATGGGTTGCAGGACAACTAGGTCGCGGCCAATGCCGTACCGTGGCGAGCGCTCTTGAAATGTTGAAAAAAACGCCCTCCGGCGAACAAGCGCTCGAATTCATTTTTGGTGACTTGCTTGATACATTCACTCGCGACGAAATGGGGTTGCTCGCCGCACTTACGTAATCTACACAACCGGTTCTAGTTGAGCACCTGGCCCAACTTTCGGGTGTCTCTCCCCTTACCGCTCAACCCGCCTTGGAAAGCCTCGCCGATCGCGCACTCGTTATAGGTGATGCCGAACTACGACGTTTTGTCCTAACCTCGTTAGTCGCCGACTTCCTGCGCGGCTCTGGGCGCGCAGCTGTGCGCGCAGCTATGCAACGTCACCTATTGAAAACCGAAATGCAGGGTGATTCGAAACAACTTCAAGAAGTCTATTCCGAACTTCAAAACCTCAAGATCGAAGAACAAATCGCCAAGACGCGCGGCGACATTTACGCCAGCATCATTCACGACATCAACGGTCCGTTGACGGTCATTTCCGGTTTCACCCAGGTGCTGAACCAGCGGCTCAACCGTTCGTCGCGGCTGGAGATGGAGGACTTGGAATTCATCAAGGATCGCCTGCGCATCATCGCGCGGCAGGTGGGGAATTGCGTGGAAATCTCCCGGCGTTACCTCGGTTTTCTCCGCCGCCAGTCGGACGAATCTCCGCGCGTCAGCGTGAATCAACTGTTCAAAGACCTCGATCAGCTCATCCGCGTTCATCCCAGCCGGGGCGACAACGAATTCAGCGCTCAGCCGATGGCCGAAGACATTGGCGTCAAAATCAACGGCACCGACGTCATCCAGATTTTGCTGAACCTCACCATCAACGCCTTTCAATGCACGCCGCTGAGTCATCACGTCGAGATTGGCGGGAAGATTCTGCACGAGCCGCTCGATTTGACTACGTTCAAGGACGGGCCAAACGACCGGCTACTGAACGTCGAGAGCATGGACAACACCGCGCCGCTGGTGAAATTATGGGTGCAGGACAATGGCCCCGGCATTCCCGCGGAAGTCTTGCCGAAAATTTTTCAGCCTTACTTCACCACCAAGGGGTCGCGCCAGGGGACCGGTCTCGGACTCAACATCGTCCAGCGACTCGTCAAAGAAGCCAATGGCGCGCTGCATGTCCACACTCAAGTTGGCAAAAGCACGAGCTTCACTATATATCTCCCGGCAGCACCGATAGCAGAATAAAACCCTCGAAAGGGCTGACGAATTTACTTGAAACGGCTTCGTCCGCACGAGCAGGAGCCTTGCTCCCCTGCGATTCACGCTCATTCGCGCAATTCGTGTCAAAGTTCTTCCGTATCCGTGTCCATCCGTGTGCATCCGTGGTTCCAACATCAATGCCGGAACTGCGACTGCTTGCTGACTTTGGTCAGGCGTTTCTCCCATTCGCCCTTGTGTGCCAGCGGGTCGGCGTCCGTGCCCCAGAGCTTCTTCACCATCTCGCGCTGCGGCACGAACGGACATTTCGCCTTCGGATTTTTGAACGCGTCTTCCAGCTCGCGCAAGGCCAGTTGCGCGCCGGTCATCACCGCCGTCGGGCCGAACCGCCGGTTGAGCGCGTGCGCCGCGTCGTCGAGCGCGCCCCAGCGCTCGGCGTCGGTACGGCCCCACAACGTCGGTTGCGTGTCCAGCCGCGCGAGATTCCAGAACGCGATGCGGATTTGCCGCACCGGTTTGGCCTGGTCGCCCATCATGTGCCGGAAAATCGTCTTCAACACCGCGTTGATGACGGAATTCTGAAACTGCGGTTCGTGGAACCGATGTCCGCCGCTGACTTCGGTGAAATCGTTGAACCGCACCGTCAACGACAGTTCGCGCGCCTGCAATTGCTCGCGCCGCAACTGGCCGACCAGCCGCGTCGCCTCGCTCAATGTGAACGTCAGCGCCGCCTCGTAATCCGGCTCGTCGTACGGCAGCGTGGTGTTGCTGGAAATCGTCGTGCGGTCCTTGACCTCCAGCAGCAGCGGCTCGTTCCACAGGCCGTTGGCGAACAGCCAGAGCTGCTGGCCCCAGATGCCGAATTTCTGCCGGAGCAAAGTCGAAGGCAGTTTCGCCACGTGACCAAATGTCATCGCGCCGAGCGCGGCGAGCGAGCGTTGACGGTTTTTGCCAATGCCGGAAAGTTCGCGCACGGAACGGTCTTTCAAAAATTCTTTTTCCGAGCCGGTGGGAATTTCGATGAAGCCGGGCTTGGCCGCGTCCGTCGCCAGTTTTGCCAGCCGCGATGAATTGGCCAGGCCGGCGGACACGGGCAACCGCACTTCGCGCAAAATCCGCTGGCAAATCTCCTTCGCGTATTTTTCCGGCGTGGTGTTGCGCCAGACATGGCGATCCATCGTTGTGAAATCGAGGAAGCCTTCGTCAATCGAGATGGGCACGAGCGTGGGCGAGTATTCTTCGAGGATGCGGAACATTTCCGCCGACAGCCGGCGGTATTCGTCGTAGTGCGGACGGCACAGGACGCCTCGCGGACAAAGTTTCTTCGCCTCGAAGCACGCCATGCCGGTTTTGATGCCGAATTTCTTGGCCACGCGATTCGCAGCAATGACGATGCCGTCGCCGCGCCGCCCGCCACCCACCCAGACCGGACGTCCCTGCAGCTTGGAATCCAGGGCAATTTCGCAACTGGCGAAAAAACTGTCGCCATCCACGTGCAGGATGCGAATGGGCGGTTTCGTGTTCACGGGCAAACTTTAATTGAACCCAAATTCATACCGTGTCAAATCCTGGCACGATGGCATGGACAAAAGCTGTCCAACCATCCAAAACGCAAATTGCAGCCGCGGAGCGGCGAGAGATAGCAGCCCACGGCGATAGCCGTGGGAAAAGATGAGAAGATTTATAAGCCCCGGATCGGGCGAAAGACTCGTTCCGTCATTTCAAAGGTTTTGTTCTGCCGCCCCTGCCGGGGCTCTTGTTATTTGACACCTTATTCCCACGGTTTTACCGTGGGCTACTATCTGGTGCGCCTCCGGCGCTGAAAAAAAACGGCGCGGCAATTTGCCGCGCCGTCTGTCTTTTCAAATTCAATTCTACGTCAAAACAATCTTGTCGCCGTCCTTTAGCGTCACAATGGCTTTCTTCCAGTCGGGCGCTTTGCCGGCTTGCGTGGTGCGCTGGCGGCGGGACTTGCCGCGAACGTTCAGCGTGTTGACCTTGGTGACCTTGACCTTGAACAGTTCCTGCACGGCCTGGCGGATTTCCGTCTTGTTCGCGCGGCGATCGGCCACAACGGTGTATTGGTTAAGCGGACGTTCTTTAATTTTGGGTTTGCCCTTGTCGTTCAAGACCGGGTTGCCGGCCTTGTCGCGTTCGAAGGAACGCACCGTCTGGCTGCCTTGCCGTGTGCCTTTTTCCGTCAGGCGGACGGTTTTTATGACTTCAAAAGCATTCATGTTATTCCTTGGTCAGACGGGCTTCGACTTTTTCAAACGCGCTCTTCGTGAAGAGCAGTTTGTCGGGCCGCAAAACGTCGTAAGTGTTCAGTGAATCGCTTGAGGCCAGCGTAACGTTTTCAATGTTGCGCGAGGCGAGCGTGAGGTTTTTGTCCGCTGACGCGACGATAAGTGTTGTGCCTGTCAACTCCAGCGTGGACATCACGCCGATGAAATCCCTTGTCTTCGGCGAATCGAGTTTCAAATCGTCCACCAACACCACGTCGCCGGCCTTGAGCCGTTCGCTCAACGCCTTCCGCAACGCCAGCGAGCGGGTGCTCTTGGAAACTTTTTTGCTGAAATCGCGGGGCTTGGGTCCGAAAACCACGCCACCACCCACCCACAACGGCGATTGATGAGAACCGGCGCGCGCGCGGCCCGTGCCTTTTTGTTTCCACGGCTTTTTATTCGAGCCGGAAACTTCGCCGACGTTTTTGGTGCAGGCCGTGCCCATGCGTTGCGCCGCCTGATAGGCGACGACCACATCATGCACCGCTTGTGTGCCTTTTCCGTCTTCAATCAGCGGGAACTTCACTTCGAGTTCGCCCTGCTGTTTTCCTTCGATATTTTTAATGGCAATCTTCATGGCAAATTGTGGTAGGGCCGACCTGCCGGTCGGCTGGACGCGCGGGAACGCGTCCCTACCGGTTAATTACTTTTTGGCCTCAACCGCGGGTTTGGGTTCGGCTTTCGCGGCGGCACCCTTTTTCTTCATCGGTGCCAGGCTGACCGGCGGTTTCCAGCCCTTGGGCCGTTTCTTGGATTCGCGGATGATGATGTAATCGCCTTCCGCCCCGGGAATCGCGCCCTTGATGAGCAAAAGATTGTCTGCCTCGCGCACCTGGACGACTTCCAGATTCTGCGTCGTGCGCTGAACCTGTCCCATGTGACCGGGCATTTTCATGCCGCGCATGACCGTGCCGGGAAACAAACGCTGGCCAATCGCGCCGTTGCGCCGATGAAAGCCTTTCGCGCCGTGCGTCGAGTCGCCGCCGGCGAAACGGTGGCGCTTCACTACACCTTCGAATCCGCGGCCCTTGGTGACGCCGATCGCGTCCACAAAATCACCAACGGCGAATAGCGCCGGTCCGACGATGTCGCCGGGTTTTACTTCCTTGGAGAAATTCCGAAATTCCCGGATGCGTTTCACCGCTGTGCCATTTTGCTTTTTGATGTGGCCGAGCAACGCCTTGGTGAGACGCTGTTCCTTTTGATCGTCGAAACCGAGTTGAACGGCATTGTAGCCGTCCTTGCCGGCCTGGGTTTTGACCTGAAGCACGCGGTTGGGACCGGCGAGCACGACCGTGACCGGCGTTACAACGCCGCGCGAATCGTAAACGCGCGTGCTGCCGAGTTTTTTTCCTAAAAGTCCGAGTGGCATAAAAATTTTATTTTGGCAGCCGCGAACGTGAGTTCGCGGGCATTCAAATTTTAATTGTGATATCCACGCCCGCCGGGAGATTGAGCTTTTTTAATTCATCCACGGTCTTGGCGGTCGGGTCGAGAATGTCAATCAGCCGCTTGTGCGTGCGCTGCTCAAAAGTTTCCTGCGATTTTTTGTCGCAATGCGGCGAGCGTTGGACGGTGAAGCGCTCGATACGGGTCGGGAGCGGGATGGGCCCGGCGACGCGCGCGCCGGTGCGTTTGACGGTGTCGGCGATTTCACGCGCCGATTGGTCTATGACGCGTTGGTCATAAGCCTTAAGTCGAATGCGAATGCGTTGGGCAGCCATACAAAGAACAATTGTCTGTTTACCGTTTAACTAAATTTCTCCGCCCTCGGTTTGAAAGCGGGCGTGCAATGTATCAAACACCCTTTCCAATGCAATATCTTTTTTAAGGTTTTTGGTTCAATCCAAACCGGGACAGGGATGGCACGGATTCACCCCGATTCAACCCGAAAACAGAAGTTGGCCGGAGTGATCGTAGCGGTGACGTCGCGTCACCGAAGGGTGAATGCGCCGCCCCCCGGCGCATTTTCCCAACCGCCAAGGGCGGGCGATTACCCAACCGGCGACGAGGCGTCGCCATCACCTTCTGCGACGGGGGCGTCGCAGCCACAGGCAAGCCAATTTCAGTTTTCAGGCTCATAGGTCATCCCCGATCCTTTCAAACCCATCTGGACAAGGCGGACGGGTGGGCATAAGGTCGAAAACGTGAAAAGAAACCGGCCACAACAGTGTGGCCTGCTTGACGGTTAGGCCGCATCAACCACGTCCGCAATCGTTCATTCAGCAGCGGCCAGCCGGCGCAGGAAATCCGACGGGCTGATAATCAGGATGTCACGAAATGCCCGCAACGGCAACAAGTGCCTTTTGTCGCCGCTCACGATGTAATCCGCTTCCGCCGCCAGCGCGCATTCCAAAACCATTTCGTCGCCGGGATCGGGCGTTGCACCCGTGGCGCGATCCGTTGGAAAAACCAGAACGGCGGCTTCCGTCAGCGCATCAGCCCATTCCACGCAGGGGTGGCCGGGATATTCCAGGCGAAGTTCTTCGATGACTTCGTGGTATTCGGCGAGTAATGCCGGGCTGACCACCGCTTCGCAGCGGCCTTGCGCCCAGGCGGCGAGACAATCAAATGGCACACCCCGCCAGAAGCTCGCGCTGGCCACAACATTGGTGTCGAAGACAACCTTCACTATTTGCGGCGGCTTGCCGCGTGAGGTTGAGGGCCTTTTACGTGGCTTCTGACCTGTTGCACGGCGCGGGCGACGGCAGTTTCATCCGCCGATGTAATTTCAGGGAGTTCGCGTCCGGCCAACAGCAGCGATCGCACACGGGCGGGTGTCAGGGCCCGGCGTTTCCGCAGCACGATCAGTCCGTTGGTGTAGCCGACGTCCAGTTCGTCGCCGGTTTTGATTCGCGCCTGCTCGCGAATGGCTTCCGGGATGACCGTCTGTCCCTTGACCGATACTTTGGCAATCATGCGGTAAGCCTAGCATTACTTGGGAAAGAATCAAGACGTTTGTTATTCCAGACGATAAGGGGATAAGTGGGCATTTCGCTTCGTCAAAAACGGAGTTGTCACCTGCAACAGATATGGCAGAGATGCTGAGTTCGAGCTGCCTGACCCAGCCCTGGCGTCTTGACCGCCCCTCACCCCGGCCCTTTCCCCGCTCGTTCCTCGCGGGGAGAGGGAGTTCTTCCATTTTTGCGCGGGTGTCAAGTTGCGCCCATTTTCCGGGAAGTCGCAGAAAAGTTCTTGCATCGCCGGCCCGACGTGGTTCAGCTTTGGTTCGTCAGGCCACTTGAGCGCATATGATCGATGCCAAGTCCCAAATCGAAGAGGATCTCACCAGGCTCCTCGACCAGCAAAAGCAGATTCTCAAGTCGCTGGAAGACATCAAGGACATCATAGAGTTTCGAACCGTTTATCAACGTTGGGACACCCAATCTTTGAAGATCGTGCAGACTTTGGCTCCGGACAAATATGACGAGTTCGTTAATTATTATTTGACCAATCCGAACCAGAAGTTGCTGGACGCCAGCATCCAGGACTACGTCCGGGGGATGGGGCAGGCGAAAGACGCTTACCCCGACGAATTGCCTTTTGATCCACACGAGCTGGCCAGAATTCGATTTCTCAATCAGCTTCAGGTCCTGGACGAATTGTCATACCGGGTTGAGTCGGTCCTGGCTGATGTCGAAAACCATTTGTTTGCAGAATTACAGGACAAGGAACTGGAAGCTGCGAATGCATTGAAGAAGATCAGTCTGCGGGCGGCAGGGTCTCTGGCCGGCGTTGTTCTCGAACGTCATTTACAGAGAGTGGCTGTGAATCACGCGTTGACGATTACGAAGCAGGAAACAACCATTCGCGATCTGAACGATCCATTGAAGCTGGATAAAGCCTATGACTTTTCCACCTGGCGAAAGATTCAGCGACTCGGTGATTTGCGCAATCTATGTTCGCACCAAAGGAACGGCGCCCCACGAAAGAGCAAGTCGAAGATCTCATTATCGGGGTAAACTCCATAATCAAGTCGGTGTTTTGACAAGGCCCAATACCGCACTGGCTTTCGTCGCGCCGGAACGGTGTGGCAAATGAATCCGTGTTCATTCGTGTGATTCGTGTTCATTCGTGGTTGAAATTTGGAAATAAAAAAACGGCCGCTCCCGCTTTTACGGGAAAGGCCGCTGGCAAAATTGACGGTCGAATTTATTACGTTCTTGCCGCCGGTTTCTTGGAAGCCGCGTCCAGAATGGTGCCAAGAACACCTTTCGGCACCTGCTCGAAAGTCAGCGGTTCCATGGAGTAGGAAGCGCGGCCTTTCGAAAGCGACCGAATCGCCGTGGCGTAACCGAACATTTCCGCCAGCGGCACTTGCGCGTTGAGAATCGTCTGGCCGCTCTTGGCCTCAATATTAACGATGTGGCCGCGACGGCGGCTGATGTCGCCGAGGAGATCGCCCTGGTATTCGTCGGGCGTGGTGACTTCGACCTTCATGATCGGTTCGAGCAAAATCGGATGCGCCTTTTTGAAGGCGTCTTTGAGCGCGAAAATGCCGGCCATCTTGAACGCCAGTTCGTTCGAGTCCACTTCGTGGAACGTGCCGTCCACAACCTGCACCTTGATGTCAATGACCTGGTAGCCCGCGTAAACGCCGCCCTTGATGGCTTCCTCAATGCCGTCAATGACCGCCGGGATGTATTCCCTGGGAATCGCGCCGCCGACGATTTTGTTTTCGATCTCGACGCCCTTGCCCTTCTCGTTCGGCTGAACCTGGACGCAGGCGTGGCCGTATTGGCCGCGACCGCCGGACTGGCGGATGAATTTGCCTTCGCCATCGGCGGACTTGGTGATGGTTTCCCGATAAGCGATTTGCGGCGCGCCGGTGTTGGCGTCCACCTTGAATTCGCGCTTGAGCCGGTCGCAAATGATTTCCAGGTGCAACTCGCCCATGCCTGCAATGATGAGCTGGCCGGTTTCCTCGTTGTGGAAACAGCGGAACGTCGGGTCTTCCTCGGCCAGCCGCTGCAATCCTTCGGACATTTTGTCGCGGTCAGCCCGCGTCTTCGGCTCGACGGCCATGCTGATAACGGGCTCGGGGAACGTCGGCGGTTCAAGGGTCACGTCGTAGTCCTCGTCGCACAATGTGTCGCCGGTGGTGATATTCCGCAGACCGACGAGCGCGGCGATGTCGCCGGCATAAACCTGGGTGATGTCCTTGCGTTCGCTGCCCTGAATAATCATCAGGCGGCTGACGCGATCGCGTTTGCGCGTGCGGGGATTGTAAATCGTGTCGCCCTTTTTGAGCGTGCCGGAATAAACGCGGAAGAACACCAGTTTGCCCGCATAGACGTCCGTCCACAGCTTGAACGCGAGCGAACAAAATTTATTGCTGTCGCTGGTCTCGACGTGAACGGGGTTGTTCGTGTCCACCTCGGTGCCTTCCGCGCCGGGAACATCCAGCGGACCCGGCAGATAATCCACGACCGCGTCCATCAACGGCTGCACGCCCTTCTTTTTGAAGGCCGAACCGCACAGCACGGGCACCAGTTCAATCTTGCACGTCAGCCGGCGGATGGCCGCCTTGAGCGCGAGCGGCTCAACCGGCTTTTCCCCGATCACCAGTTCGGCAATCGCATCGTCCTTGTTGGAAACGGCGTCAATCAATTCCGCGAGCGCGGCTTTGGCTTTTTTCTTCAGACGCTCGGGAATTTCCTTCACCTCGTATTTCAAACCTTCGTTGACGACTTCGCCGACGCCCCAAGTGATCGCCTTCTGGTTGACCACGTCAATGACGCCTTCGAACTTGTCCTCGGCGCCAATCGGCAGATAAATCGGATACGCATACGCGCCGAGTTTTTTCCGCATGTCTTTCAGCGCGTTTTCAAAATTCGCGCCGGTGCGGTCCATCTTGTTGACGAACGCGATGCGCGGAACATTGTATTTGGTCGCCTGACGCCAGACCGTTTCGGATTGCGGCTGAACGCCCGCGACGGCGCAGAACACCGCCACCGCGCCGTCTAAAACGCGCATGGAGCGTTCGACTTCGGCGGTGAAATCCACGTGACCGGGCGTGTCAATGATGTTGACGCGATGCGGCACACCCGCAAAGGATTTGACCAGGCCCTCTTCTTTTTTCTGCGTCCAAAAGCACGTCACCGCGGCGGACGTGATGGTGATGCCGCGTTCGCGTTCCTGCTCCATCCAGTCCGTGACCGTGTTGCCATCGTCCACGTCGCCGATTTTGTGGATGAGGCCGGTGTAAAAGAGGATGCGCTCGGTCGTCGTCGTCTTGCCCGCGTCAATGTGCGCCGCGATGCCGATGTTGCGCGTGCGCTCCAGCGAGTATTCGCGGTTGGGCGAATTGACCGATTTCGTTGTTTCTGCAGTTTTTCGCATCTTGATTCAGAGAATAAAAAGCGCCCCGATGTTCCAATCTTCGGGGCGCGTCAAAAAATTTTCTACCAGCGGAAATGGGCAAATGCCTTGTTCGCCTGTGCCATCTTGTGAATTTCGTCGCGTTTGCGGATCGCGTTCCCCTGCCCTTGATAAGCCTCCAGAATTTCCGCCGCGAGCGCCTCGCGCATGGGCGTGCCTTTGCGGGCGTCCGCGAAATTCACGATCCAGCGGAGCGCCAGAGCGGCCTGCCGGTCCGACGGCACTTCCAGCGGAACCTGATACGTGGCGCCGCCGACGCGGCGCGCCTTGGTTTCGATGCGCGGTTTGACGTTGTCCACCGCGCGCTGCAAAATTTCCACCGGATTGCTGGCCGGATTCTTTTCGGAAATGCTTTTGAACGCGCCGTACACAATCCGCTGCGCCGTGCTTTTTTTGCCGCACATCATGATGGTGTTCACCAGCCGTCCAACCAAAGCACTTTGAAACTTTCCGTCTTTGGCAACCGTCCGTCTTGTAGCTTGTCGTCTGCGGGACATATTTTTTAAAAACGAGGATTGATAATGAAAATGGAGGATGGCGGGGTCTTTTCGCGTTTTATGCTCGTTCTATTCTCAATTCTCCATCTTCCATCTTCGCGTTCATAAATTCATCAGGCGGCGGGCGCTTCCGCCGGAGCGGCTGCGGCCGCGGGCGCGGCGGGCTTGGAACCCGGCTTCGGGCGTTTCACGCCGTATTTCGAGCGGCTGACCCGGCGTTTTTCGACACCAGCGGCATCCAGCCGCCCACGAACGATGTGATAACGCACCCCCGGCAAATCCTTCACGCGGCCACCGCGCACCATCACGATGGAGTGCTCCTGTAAATTGTGGCCTTCGTCCGGGATGTAAGCAATGATCTCATACCCGTTGGTCAGGCGCACCTTGGCAACCTTGCGCATCGCCGAGTTCGGCTTCTTGGGCGTGCGCGTCATGACCTGAATGCACACCCCGCGGCGAAACGGCGAGCCTTCCAAGGCTGGCGACTTGGACTTGTATTTTACTTTGCGTCGGCCCTGGCGGACCAGTTGATTGATAGTCGGCATTGCGTCTTAAAAATAGAACAATGATGGTAACAAATGAGTTTTTCGTTGCAACAAGTATTTGTCCTTCGTCAGGCCAGCAACGGATTCTCCGCGACTGCCGTTTCCGCCGTTTCCGCCGGCTCCGGTTCATCCTCGGCTTCGACCAGATGCTTGAGTTGCACCTTGCGGTGCATATCGAAACCGGTGCCTGCCGGGATAATGTGGCCCATGATGACGTTTTCCTTGAAACCGCGCAGGTAGTCCACCTTGGAACGGGTGGCAGCCTCGGTCAGCACACGGGTCGTGTCCTGGAACGACGCAGCGCTGAGGAAACTTTCGGTTTCGAGCGATGCCTTCGTGATGCCAAGCAACACGGGTGAAGCCTCGGCGGGCTTGCCGCCCATTTTGTCAACCCGCTCATTTTCCTCCTCAAAGGCCAGCTTGTCAATCTGCTCGCCCCAAAGGAACTCGGTGTCGCCGGGTTCGGTGATGCGCACTTTGCGGAGCATCTGGCGGACAATGATTTCGATGTGCTTGTCGTTGATGGTGACGCCCTGCAGACGATAAACTTCCTGCACTTCGCTGACGAGGTGCTCCTGCAGCTCCTGCGGCCCGCAGACTTCGAGGATTTCGTGCGGGTCCATCGGACCTTCGGTCAACTGCTGGCCTTTCTTCACCATGTCGCCCTTGAAGACGATGACGTGCTTGCCAATGGGAATGAGATGTTCCTCTTCCGCCTGGGTCTGCGGGTCTTTGATGACAATGCAACGTTTGCCGCGCACGCTCGCCCCAAAGTCCACCAGGCCGTCAATCTTGGAAATTTCCGACGCGTCCTTCGGACGGCGGGCTTCGAACAACTCCGCCACGCGAGGCAGACCGCCGGTAATGTCCTTGGTCTTGGAAGTCTTGCGCGGCGTCTTGGCCATCAGTGTGCCGGCGACAATCTTGCTGCCTTCGGTTACGACGACGTGCGCGCCGGAGGGAATCGGATAATTCGCCACCGCTTCGCCGGAGTCGTTGCTGATGATGATTTGCGGGTGCAAGTCTTCCTTGTGCTCCACCAGCACCATTGCTTCCTGCCCGGTGGTCTCGTCCATTTCCTGCTTCATCGTCACACCTTCGATGATGTCGTGGAATTTCACCTTGCCGGCCTTCTCGGAGAGAATCGGCACGTTGTACGGATCCCATTGCACGAAGGTTTCACCCTTCTTCACCTTGGCGCCGTCCTTGGCCGAAATGACCGCGCCAATGACCACGATGTGGTTTTCCAGTTCACGTCCGTCGTCGCCGAGAATGGAAACGGAACCATTTTTGTTGAGCACGATGTTGTTGCCGTCCTCCAGTTCGACCAGGCGGAGGTCGTTGTAATGGATTACACCGTCGTGCTTGGCCTTGATCTGCGGAATCTTGAACACTTGCGCCGCCGTGCCGCCGATGTGGAACGTCCGCATCGTCAACTGCGTGCCCGGCTCGCCGATGGACTGGGCGGCGATGATGCCGACCGCTTCGCCGAGCTTGGCCAGGCTGCCGGTGGCGAGGTTGCGACCGTAGCAATTCAGGCAGATGCCGTGCTTGCTTTCACAGGTGAGCACCGAGCGGATGCGAACGCGGTCAATGCCTGAAGCCTCAATGCGCCTGGCCTTTTCCTCGTCAATTTCCTCGTTCGGACGGATGAGATATTCCTTCGGGTTCGTCGGGTTGACAATGTCGTCGCACGCGAAACGGCCCACGAGCCGGTCGGCCAATTTGACGGCTTCGTCTTCACCCTCATAAACCGCGGAAACCCAGATGCCGTTTGTCGTGCCGCAATCCGGCTGCTGGATGATGACATCCTGCGAGACATCCACGAGTTTGCGGGTCATGTAACCGGAATCGGCGGTCTTGAGGGCGGTGTCGGCCAGACCCTTGCGGGCGCCGTGCGTCGAGATGAAATACTCGAGCACCGAGAGGCCCTCGCGGAAATTCGCGAGAATTGGTTTTTCAATGATGTCGCCGCTGGGCTTGGCCATGAGGCCGCGCAAACCGGCGAGCTGGCGCA
>DAIRTX010000067.1:0-19784 GCA_036803685.1 Verrucomicrobiota bacterium
TTTCGAGTTGTTCCTTGAAGTCTTCGTCGCTCACGGCTTCGCCGGCGGCCACGCCGACATATCGCCCCGGATTCAAACTCCAGCCCTGAGCCTCGATCTCTTTCAAGGTTGCGGCTTTGCAAAGTCCTGGGACATCGCGATACCGGGGCGAGTTGAGGGCTTTTGATTTGGGGCTCGCGGAGCTCGCCCCTCCGAAAATTTCTTCAATTTTTGCGCGAGCTTCGTCGCCACCGAGGGTGAAGTCTAGTTCTTCGCCGCGATAGAGGCGGACGAGGTTGCCGAGAAAATCAATTTGCGCAGGTGTCCAGTCGCGGTGTGCGCGGTCAATCTGCCGGTAGATGTGGCGGGCATCAATGAAGAGCACGGTGTCTGCGCGATCCGGTAGGGACGAGCTGCCGCTCGTCCCCGATTTTGGGCTGCGCGGCAACGCAGCCCTACCAGCTTTGGATTTGTCGAAGAACCAGAGGGTGCAAGGGAGCGTGACGGTGTAGAACAGGTTCGGGCCGACGGCGACCATCACGTCCACGGCGCGAGCTTCGATAAGTTGCTTGCGAATCTCCTGTTCGGAACTGCGCGCGTCAGAGGCGGAGTTCGCCATTACAAATCCTGCGCGTCCATTTTTATTCAGCGCGGAGTAAAAAAGTTGAATCCAGAGGTAGTTCGCATTGTCCGTACGCGGCAGGCCAAAGGGAAACCGGCGGTTCGGGCCGACATCGGCAGCGAGCCGTTCCTTGTCCACGGCGTTGACGTTGAATGGCGGATTGGCGAGGACAAAGTCGAAGCGACCAGTCGCCTTATGGGGGTCGTCGTAGTAGCTGTTGATCTGGCCGCCGTGGCGGATGTTGCCCTCCAAGCCGTGGACGGCAAGGTTCATGCGGCAGAGGCGTCCGGTTTCATCGGTTTTCTCGACGCCATGTATGCTCAGTTCGCGTGAAGGGTTGCCGGAGTAATCACTCGCCGCACCCTCACCCCGGCCCTCTCCCACGGGGAGAGGGAGAACGGCGTGCTTGGCGATGGCGGTGAAAATTTGTTCGATGTCCTCGAAAACCACGCGGTTCTCGAAACGGATGGAGGTGACACCTTGCGAGCGCAGGTAGGCATCACGCTTTTCATCCTTCGCTCGGCGAGCTTTTGCTTGATGCGGTTCGCCATCGAGTTCCACCGCGAGCTTCTTTTCGTGGCAGTAGAAATCCAAGAGGTAGTCGCCAAATTGGTGCTGCCGCCGGAATTTCAAGTCGAGGAACTGACGGTCGCGCAAGATTTCCCACAAGACTTCTTCCGCCGGGGTTTGCTTTTGCCGGAATTCGCGAGCGCGTTGCTTCAGTCCTGCAAAGTCGAATCCGCCGCGATAGTGCCCGCTCCCTTCTCCCGCTGGGAGAAGGGCCGGGGATGAGGGTGTGGGTGACTGTGCGGACGAGTTTTTTTTATGCACAGAGACGAACCGCGCGCTCTGCACAAACATCCCGCCAGACCCACATGCCGGGTCGAGGATGAGTCCGTGAAAAGGTTCGAGGATTTCGACGATGAGGCGGACGATGCTGACGGGCGTGTAGAACTCGCCGCCCTTCGAGCCTTCGGTGCGGGCGAATTCGCCGAGGAAGTATTCGTAGATTTTGCCAAAGGCGTCGTAGTCGAGCGCGAGGGGAATCTTGGAAAGGGTTTTCAGCAATTCCTTGAGCAGCGTGCTGGCGAAAAGCTGGTAGGTGCGCGGGAGCACGCCGGCAAGTTGCGGGTTGTGCTTCTCGACGTCGGCCATGGCGTCATTGACGGCTTTGCCGACATCCGCGCCTTCGGGCAGTGACAGCAAGCGGTCGTAACGGGCGTTGGGCGTGAGGAAGAGCACGCCCTCGGCATGGTAGGCCGTGGGGTCATCCACCTGCGAGCCGCGTCTCGGACTGTGCCCGTTCCCACCTTTGGCGGCGGACTTGTCGAGCGCGGTGCGACGAACGGCAAAGCGGGCCTCGGCAAAGCGCAGGAAGATGAGGCCGAGGATCGGGCCGGAGTATTGCTGAGCGGTAAGGCCGGAGTTGGCGCGGAAATTATCGGCGGCATCCCAAAGCTGTTTTTCCAGCGCGTCGGAAGCGGCATCTTTTTCTGAAGGAGCGATCCAGTGCATGAGGCTGGTGGGAATCGTAAGCCGTGGCGGAGCCGGAAGAAAGGCTAAATGCTGAAGGCCACGTAAAAGGCGCTCTGCCTCACGTGGCAGGCTGGTGCTGGCTAAAAACACGTTTAGAATTTGGCCTTTCCGCACGATGACTCCCGGTGTCGGGAAAATCCGCAGTGAAAAAACTTGCCCGCGAACCGGCGGTGTTTACTGTTTGGCCGCATGTGCTTTTCCAGTCGTATCCGCACCGTTTTTCCGGTGCTTGGCCTGGCGGCTGCCTCCGCCGGCTTCGCATCAGTGCCGGCCATTCCCACCGCGCGCGAGCCGGTCACCAACACCTATCATGGTGTGGCGGTCATGGATGATTATCAGTGGCTGGAGGACGGCACCAATCTCGCCGTGCGCGACTGGTCCCGCCAGCAGAACGAGCGCACCCGCGCCTGGTTCGACCAGTTGGAGTTCCATGATGGATTGGAGCAGGAGCTTTCGGAGTTGATCGCGGATGAATCGGCCAGCTACGGCCTGGCTGATTGCCGGGGCGGAATCATCTTTGCCACGCGCTTCAAGCCGCCGGCGCAGCAGCCGGTGCTCGTCCGGCTGAAATCGGTTTATCCGCCCGCACTGCGAAAGGTCGTGTTCGATCCCAACGTCTGGAACACGAACGGCACGACCGCGATGGACTGGTCGGCGCCGTCCACGGACGGCCGGCTCATGGCCATTTGTCTCTCCGAGAACGGCAGTGAAAATGGCGTGCTGCATTTCTTCGAGACGGACACGGGCCGCGCACTGCCGGACATCATTCCCGGCGTTCAGTATCCGACGGGCGGCGGCAGCGCCGCGTGGAACGCCGACGGCACGGGCATTTTTTACACGCGTTATCCGCAACCCGGCGAGCGGCCGGAGGGCGACCTGCACTTTTATCAGCAAATCTGGTTTCACAAACCCGGCACGCCGGTCAGCGCCGACACGTATGAGCTGGGCCGCGATTTTCCGCGCATCGCGGAGATTGAACTGGCCGCGAGCGAGGACGGCCAATGGCTTCTGGCCACGGTTGCCAACGGCGATGGCGGCGACTTCGCCCATTACCTGCGCGACGCCTCCGGGTCATGGCATCAACTCACACGGTTCGAGGACGGGATCAAGGTGATCAAGTTCGGCAAGGATGCGGCGTTGTATCTGCTCTCCAAAAAGCATGCGCCGCGCGGAAAAATCCTGCGTCTGCCGCTGGCGGATCCAAATTTGGCGAAAGCCACCGTGGTCGTGCCGGAAGCGCGGGGTGTGGTGGGCGATTATGCGCCGTCCGCCAGCGGGCTTTATGTCGCGGTGATGGAAGGCGGGCCGTCGCGCCTTTGGTTTTATTCCCGCGGTTCACCTGTCGAGGTGCAGGTCCTGCCGGTTTCATCGGTGGGCGGGCTTCATTGCTGGCACGGCGACGAGCTGCTGTTTGCGAACACCAGTTTCCTCGTTCCGCCCGGATGGTATGAGTGGGAGCCGGGACTGGCCAGGCCGCGTCCGACGGCGTTGCGGATGACCTCACCGGCGGACTTTGACGACATCGAGGTGGTCCGTGAATTCGCCACTTCCAAGGACGGGACGAAGATTCCGATCAGCATCCTGCGGAAGAAGGGCATTCATCTCGACGGACGGAACCCGACGCTGCTCACGGGTTATGGCGGTTACGGCATCAGTCTCACGCCCGCGTTCAGTTCCACGCGGCGCATCTGGTTCGATGCCGGTGGCGTTTATGCGGTGGCCAATCTGCGCGGCGGCGGCGAGTTCGGTGAGGAATGGCATCTCGCCGGCAACCTGACGCACAAGCAGAATGTCTTCGACGATTTCATCGCCTGCGCCGAACATCTCATCCAACGCAAATACACCAGCCCGGACAAACTGGCGGTGATGGGCAGCAGCAACGGCGGCCTGCTGATGGGCGCGTTCCTGACGCAGCGACCGGACCTGGCCCGCGCCGTCGTTTCCCGCGTGGGCATCTACGACATGCTGCGCGTGGAACTGGACCCGAACGGCGCGTTCAACACCACGGAATTTGGTTCGGTCAAGGACGAGGATCAATTCAAGGCGCTCCACGCCTACTCGCCGTATCATCACGTGAAGGACGGCGCGGCCTATCCCGCCGTGTTGTTTCCGTGCGGTGAAAATGACGGGCGGGTGAACCCGGCGCATTCGCGCAAGATGACGGCCCGGCTGCAGGCGGCGACGGGTTCCGGCCTGCCGATTTTATTGCGCACCACGGCCACCGCCGGCCACGGCATGGGTTCCTCGCTGAAGGACCGCGTGGCGGAACAGGCCGACATCTACGCCTTTCTCCTTCAGGAACTCGTTGTGGACACCTCGCCGTGGACGTTTAAATAGTGAAGGCGGAAGGCGGAAGCAGGCAGGGAAACATCGAACATTCAACATTCAACGCCCAACATCGAAAGTCAGAAAAGGCGGAAGGGGAAAGCTTCCACCGTCGGCCCGCAAAACGGAACTATGGTGGACAGATCCACTGTCGTCCCGTGTTGCGGGACTTCGATGGACAGGGCGCCACGCGGCTAACTGCATCAACTTGTCGCGCCGAAATCTGACCCGTCGCGCTGGAATCAGATGAAAGCGGATGAAGGCGGAACCCGGCTGGCATGGTGGATGCGAGTGTGGCCGGAGAGGCGGCGGCGTCAACCCGCTTTGGTGCGACGAGAAGTCGAGGACGAGAACGAGGACGAAGACGATTTGGAAGTGTCCAGCGGATGCTCGTGTTTTTGCCATTCTTCCAACACATGACCGTCCCAGCACGGCGGGCGTTTTAGGATTTGCGGAAGAGGAATTTTCTTATGAAGAGGAGATAGCCCAGGAACGGCAATACGGAAAACGCCATCAGCCACATCATGCGGTTTCCCATCAGCAAGCCGGACTTTTTTATCTGTTCGATTTGCGCCTCGGGATAGCCCATCAGGCGATACATTTCCAGCACATCATGCCGCGCAAACGTCAGGAGGGCGGACGCCATAAACACACACAAAGCGATTAGGACCAGCCACCAACCCCGCTGATCGAGTTTATACAACAACCAGGCGGCGTAACTCCAGAGGGCGGCGATGGCCAGACATAACATCGTGCCCGGCACACCCGTGAGAAAAATCCCGAAAAATGGCATCACGCCATGGCCCGCAATGGGCATGATCAGCATCATCGGCACGGAAAACATCAACCACAAACAAAAGCCCAGCACCGGCAACGGACAGGCATCGGTCCAACGCGTCACTGGGTCGCGCGTTTCGCACGTGGCTTTCACATGCCGGCTGTTATAGAAAAATGTCCAGACTGCCGGCAAAATGATAAAAAGGACGCCGAATACCAGGAACATGCCGACCATCATCCCCACCATCGCTGCCGCCGGCATCACCGGATGGCCGGTCGTTCCGCTGGCGGACAAGTTCGCCAGCATTTTTGGTATCAAGAACGCCATGAAAACCAAAACAAACAATCCCGTGATGAGCCAGCTCCAGGAAAAGATGAGTAACAACGCCCTTGCCCAGCGTCGGGCCATGATGGAACCAATGCCCAGCCACACCAACGCCACCGCCAAAACGCCGTAGATGGACACGCCGGGCAGGATGGTCGTAAAGGTGGCCGGCGCACCCGTGGCTTTGGCAGACGCCATCTGCCCGAACAGCATCAAGGGGACAAACAGCCCGGCCAGACAGCCCAACAATATTGTCAGAATGCCGAAGACGATCAGACCCGTCGAACGGTCCTTGTAAGGCATGGGCAACGGAGTTGATTCAACAGGCGCGGCTCCTGGATTTTGTTCGTTCATAAGCATGGATTGGATTGGATTTGATAGTTCCCGATGGCCCCGGGTTTGTCTATACTGGAAGTTGAAAGGCCGCGTAAAAGGCTTCGCCTCACGCGGCAGGCTGCGTAAAAGGCTTCCACCTTCGTCCCGCATGCGGGACTTCGATGGACAAGTCGGCGAGCCAAGGGATGAGTTGTCTTTCAGCAGCTTCTATTCAGCGTTCGATGTTGGATGTTGAATGTTCGATGTTGAATGCGTTGTCTTCTCAAGCGGGTGTTCGTGCTTCTGCCATTCCTCGGAGACATGACCGTCCCAACAAGCGGGATTTAACGGGTACACATCCGGGTCGAAGATGACGTGATAGAAATGCCACACGATGATCGCCAGGCAGGCGAGCACGGCTTCGTAGTAATGGATGGTCAACGCCACGTCCACGGCCCAGCGCGGCAGGAACCGGGTCACGTCCATCTTGAGCCAGATCATCAGTCCGCTCACGCCCATGATGATGGTGCCCCAAATCACCGCCCAATATTCCATCTTCTCCGCATATCCGAACCGGCCTATCTTCGGCTTCTCAGTGCTCCACCCCAGCAGATACCGGATTTGACACCACACATCAGCCAGGTCCTTCTTCACGGGGAACAAATCCTTCAACAACTGCCGTCCGTCCCTGGACGTGAGCAGGTAAATCAAATGCCACGCCCCAACGACCAGCAGCACGATGCCGGCGATGCGATGCGTCCAGCGCCGGAAGGGTTCGCTGGAGCCGAGCCCACGGGCCAGCCATGAATCGGGAAATTTCAGCGCAAACCCGGTGATGGCAAGGATGATGAAGCTGACCGCCAGCACAAAATGTTGCCAGCGTTGCGCGAGGCTCATGCGCACCACCGGTCGCACGGCCACGCGATAGCGCGTCGCCACCTTGCGCAGGAACAACAGCGAGTTGTGAATGAACATCGCGCCGATGGTGCCAAAGATGAGGACCAGATAAATCCGGCGCACCCACCAATTGATTTGGGCCGATAAATCGGCCTCGCCGTTGTTAGCGGTTATGTCCACGTGGATTTTTCCGATGGCGAACTTTTCGTCGGCGCCCGGATGACATTTGCCGCAGGTCTGGACGAGGTGGGCCGCGTTGATGGTCGAGTTGGTATCGGTCGAGGGCAGGATTTTGTGGTAACCGTGGCAACTGCCGCAGTTGGCGGCGACGGTCGAGCCGTATTGCGCCGCGAGGCCGTGATAGCTTTCAAAAAACGTTTTCACGCGGTCGCCGGGCAGTTTGTATTTGGTGTTGAGCCGTTCCGATGCGTGGCAGCGACTGCACATTTCCGCGGAAACTCCCGGCGAACTGTTTTTCAGGGCGGTGATTTTGTGTTCGGCATGGCAGTCGGTGCAGGTGGGCGCGTCGCGCACGCCCGCCGCCATCGCCTTGCCATGCACACTGGCCGTCCAATCCCTGACCTCCTGGTCGTGACACGCGCCGCAGGTTTCGGCCAGGTGCGAGTAATGCAGTGGCGACGCCGGCAGGTTCGACGGCAGAATCTCATGGGAATCGTGACAGTCCTGGCAGGTGGCGGCGTCGAGGTGTCCGGCCTTTGCCGCCAGACCATGCACGCTGGCGTTGTAGCTGTCGGTCTGTTTCTCATGGCAGGTGGCGCAATGAACGGGTTGCAACCGGACATTGTCGTCGGGATGTTTGACGGTGACGTCGGCGTGGCAACTGACGCAGGAATTGGTTTTGTGGGCGGACGCCTTTAGTTTGGCTTCATCCACAAACAGGAAAATGGCCCGGCCGGCGGCGTTGGTGATGGCGAGCGTCTTGTCCGAGTGACAATCCAGGCAATCGCTGTTCTTCAATCCGGCCAGCGCCGGCAAGGTGAGTGCCAGGGCAAGGGCGCAGAGAGACAGATACCGCAAGCGGTTCATAACATTCAAATATCGAATAGGATAAGGGGGACGACTCCACGTGGTTTGGCGGCGAATGGCCATTTTTTGGCAGGGGAAACCACGGTTTGAACAACAAAGACACAAAGACTTCAAGGTGAGAACCGAAATATGAGACCCGAGTTAAACCGCTAAACACGCGAAAGGGTTTCGAGGACGAGGACGAGAACGAGAACGAGGACGAGCCGTCTCCGTTACACTTCGCCGGCCAAGGGACGAGGACGATTTAACTCTCGCACCTCGCGAGAGACGCCATCCTCAATTCTCCATCCTCCACCTTCATTTTCCCCGCCTCAATGCGCCCGGCGGATGCGGATCAATGTTGCTGAAGCCGCAGGCGCATGAACCGGTGCGTGGTGCCGCCAACCGGGGTGAGATCGCGCACCGTGACTTGCTCCAGCGTGCCCAGATCCACGCTCTGTTCCACCACGGTGGCCGACGGCCCGGAAACCCAGTTGACCAGGTTCGAGGACACCTCAGCAATGCAATCCACGTCGTTGGCCAGCTTGTCGCGAGAATAGGTCATCGCCAGGTATTGCTGGTTGCTCACGGGGAGCAACGAACCGGTCGGGAGACGATCCGCCGGTGCAGGCGTTTTGCCCGGCAACCCAAGGTAGTATTTCAATAAGTTGACAACCCCATCCCCGTCCGGCCTGGCTGCCGCACCACTGATGGCCGGGTCAGTGAGTTCATCCGCGTTGAAGTAACGCATTCGCCAGAGGTCGAAGCTGGTCATCCAACGGGCGACATTGACCTCATACCAGATGGAGCCGGCGGTGGTGGTGATGGTCAAAGTGCTGGATGTGCTGTTGCCGGCCGGCAGCAAGCCCGTCTTGCGCTGTCCGCGCTCATCGAGCGACCAGGCCTGGACGAAGTTGGTGCCCACCGGCAGCGTCATGGTGAACGGCACCACCTCGGTCAACACCGGCGCGTGGCCCCATTGGTTGCCGACGGAAATCTTGTTGGTATCCGTCCACACCTGGCCAATGTTCTCCCACCAGCCGCCAGCCACGATGAGGGCCGTGCAATCATTGGTGAACACCTCGCCGTGCGTGAGTGTCGCTGCCAGAGTACACCAGCCCAGTTGCGTTGTGCCGGACCGCAGGGTGAGCGGACCGAGCGTTGTGGGCTCGTTGTCCGCAAAACCGATGACCGCCTTGGTGCGGGATGTGTCCACCGTGACCACTCCCGCGTTCGGCTGGCCCAAGTTCCAGCGCAATTCGCCGGTGTCGCTCGTGAGATCATTTCCCGGCGGTGCAGCGGGCGGGCTGGTCAGGCCGATGGCGTTGGTGCCGACGCTGGTGTTCAACCGGCTGGTGAAGGCCAGTGTGCCCGGCACGCCAAGCTGGCTGCTGCTGAAAAGATTCCAGGCCCAGGTGTTTTGCAGGAGGTCCAATTCCCGATCGGGAGTCAGCGCCATGGTGTACTCCTGCTGCGCCGGGTGAACGTCGCCGCGGCGGAAGAGATTTGCCGCCAGCAGCAGGTTGGCCATCTTCGTCGGGTGCTGCGCGATTTCGAAAAAGCCCCGGACATAGCCCATCGGGGACATGTCGTTGCCCGGCCCATAGGCGAAGAGCCAGAGGCCGTCCCAGTCCTGCAACCCGGCGTAAGCCGCCAGCAGGAGCGGTGCTTCGGCGCCATGATAGTTGGGCGACGGATGCTCGTATTCGGTGACCGTGAACGGTTTTCCTTTGATGCGTTGGCGCGCGAGGCCGGCCAGGGTGTTGTCATCGCCGACCGTGTTGACCATGGAAATGTTCGGTTGGAACCAATTGACGGGGTCCCACGGCGTGCCGGGGAACTGCGGGTGCTGCCAATAGGCGTGGCCGTCGATTGAATCCAGCCGGTTCTGCACGGTGGCGGGGCTGTTGGCCATGATTGTGCCGAAGATCAACCCGGTATAACCGCAGTTCGTGCGGATGTACGCGACCATCGTGTCAAAATAGTTGGATTCGAGATCGCGCAGGAAACGCAGCCAGTCGCGGCGGGCCTCCTGAGTGCCGGTGTATCCGCTGCCGGAGTAAACGATGTCCGGCACCGTGCGCGCGGCCAGCGACGCGCCGGGCGGCAAAGTTCCGATCTGACCGCCCGCCTGCAGGCGAACATCGGCGAACCAGAACGTGGCGAGCTTGTTGCCCATGTTGCCGAAATTGACGCGGGTGTTCGTGTCATTCGTGGAGGCCTGGAAGGTGTTCGTGAACTGCTGCCAGTTGATCGTCAGGTTCAGGCTGCGGTAATAGCCGAGCGTGGCGTAGTCGTCGTGGGCGCGCATCACCGCCGCATCGGCATTGGTCGCCGGGCTGGATTTCGCCCAGAACGAAATGGTGTAAACCTGGTTCGAGATGAGCTTGAGGCCGGGTTGGTTCAACTGGATGTACCAGCCGGTCGTGTCGGCGTTGGTGACGGCGATTTTCGCGGAAGGCTGGCCGCCGGTGAAGTCGTACGTGCGGCTGGCATCCGCCCGGGCGCTGTAATGTTGCTCGACCACCCACGAGGCGAGCCCGTTGCTGAACGCGCCGTTGATCAGGAGGTTTGTGCCGAGCGGCTGGTTGATGACGTTCCACGCCGCCAGCATCGCGGCATCGTTCGTATAGCGCGCCACGAGCCACGTGTTCCACCGCGATTGCAGGTTTGTTGCGTAGCGCGAGGGCAGCCGGTCCAGTCCGCCGTCGAGCCATTTCTGGATGATGCCGTTTTCGTTGATGATTTCGACGAAGGCCACCGCCGGGTCCCTGGCCAGCGGCAGCCCGGTGAAGCGGTTGGTGGGCGTGAGCAGTTTGGTGGCGTAATCTTTGTGCAGCGCCAGCGCCGGATCGTAGAAGTAGCCGAGAATGTGGGCGTCTTTCCAGTCCATGCCCGTCACTTCCGGGCCGAGGCCGTCGCCAGACCGGTACTCGCGTCCGACAAGGAGGTTGACGTCCGAATAAATTCCGTGCGCCTTCAGCCGCGACACGAGGTAATGGACCCGCTCCAACTGCGCCGCGTTAAAGTTCGTGCTGGAGGCGGACGTGTAGGCGAGCAGACCTCCGTTGTAGGCCCACGAGGCATCCATGTGATGGAAGCGAATGGCGTTGACGCCGAACTTGGCGAGCCGGGCGGCCACGGCGTCCGCGTTGTTGGTCGGCATGAACGGCGAATCGCCGGCGAAGTTAACCCCCAGGAATCGCAGCCTCCGGCCGTTGACCACGAAATGTCCGTTCGTGTCCGTCATGACGCGGTTCGTGCCGATGGGTGCGTTCAGCGCCGAGAAATCCGTCACGGTTGGAGTGGCATCGTTCCAGGGAAGGACGAACGGAACCTTTTGCGCGAACGCCCCGGTGGCCAGCGCCAGACACAGGGCGCAGCCCGCCAGAAGTCGCTTTCCGAATGGAACCATGACATTAATATATCAGCCGGAACGCCAAAGCCAACTCCGCATTCACATGGTTTGGCGGCGAATGGCCATTTTTTGTGGAGAAAACCACGGAAAAAGCCGAATCCCGAAATCCGAAACGCCAGACGCGAGACGCCAACCCTCAACCTTCAACCCTCAACCAACTGCATCAGTGCGCCAGGCGCGAGACCATGGCGTAGATGATGAGCAGCAGCAGGAAGACGCCCAGGCCGAAGAAGAAATAGCCGAACGCGCGCGCAATGTTCCGCCAGCGCAGCCATTCGTCCCGCACGCGGTGCTGATCCAGTTTGCCCTCCGTCACCATGCGGTCGTACCAGCGTTTGCGCTCGTGGAGCAGCTCCCCCTTCGAAACGCGGCCGGAGAAGATGACGGTATCCATCGGGAACTTCTCGATCCGGAAATGCGTATTGAAGAAATGGATGGAGAAGATGAAGCCGGCGGCCAGCAGCGCCTCGTCCGAATGGATGATCAGCGCCACGTTGATGATCCAGCCCGGCAGGAAGCGGGTGAAAAATTCCGGGAACCACAGGACCAGCCCCGAGGCGCCGATGATGGCCACGCCCCAGAACACGGCGAAGTAGTCGAATTTCTCCCAGTAGGTCCAGCGGTCGAACTGCGGTTTCGGGCCTTTGCCGAAGAACCATTTGTTGTGCGCCACGAAATCCTTCCAGTCCTGCCACGTCGGCATCATCGAGTCCGGCCCGAACAACACGCGCCACAGCCGCTTGAAATAGAATTTGCCGTCCACCGGGTTGCGGAGGGTTCCCCTGCCCTTCCATGCCCTGCCGATGAGTGACGCAACATGCAGGCCGAAGTAAAGGAAGGTGACCAGCGCGCCGAACCGGTGCAGCGTGCGCGCCGTGTCCGCGCCGCCGATGATGGCAAAGAGCACCTTGGCCCAGTCCGTGTAATAAAACTTGAGCGGCATGCCGGTGATGACCAGCAGGAGGAAGCTCGTGACCACGAGGAAATGCAGGAACCGCTCGAACGGCACGAAGCGCGTGAACCATTCGTCGTCCACCTGGGTCTTGATCTTGGCCTCGCGGAATTTCTTCGAGTCGTGCAAATACAGCCAGATGGCGCGCACCAGCCACAAGAGGGTGTGCAGTCCGAAGAAGGCGAACGTACCCAGCAGCAGGCCGGTCATGGCCAGGAAAACAACGTGGAGCAGCGGATAATGTTTCGCGTCCAGCGGATTGGCGTGCGGCTTGAATTCGGTAAAACCGATGGTGGCGCCCGGATGACATTGCTGGCAGGTGGCGAGGATGTTGGTTTTCGACAGGTGCGACGCCGGATTGGACGGCGGCAGCACGTCGTGATGGCCGTGGCAATCGTAGCAGGCGGCCACGGCTGGGGCCGCATTCGGCTTGCCGAGCGCCATGGCCTTGCCGTGGTAGGTGTCCCGGTAATGCGCCAGCCGGTCCTCGTGGCATTTGCCGCAACGCTGGTCGCTGATGGCCTTGAAGTTGTTCCCCTCCGGCTTCTCAATCTGGTGCGCGGTGTGACAATCCGTGCAAACCGGGCCGCGCTGGTCGCCCTTGGCCAACAGTTGGCCATGCACACTCTGAAGGTAGGTTTCCTCGATGCCGACGTGGCACTTGCCGCAGGTTTTGGCGACGTTGGCGTGGTTGATGGGCGAGTCGCGGTCCACCTCGCGCTTGATGGTGTGCACGCCGTGGCAGTCGTTGCAGGACGGTGCGACAATCAATCCCATCTTCAGGAGCGCGCGGCCGTGGATGCTTTCCATGTATTGCGCTGCGGCCTCCGGAAACTTCATCTGGTATTCCTTTGTCAGCCCCGGATTGCTGTGGCACTTGGCGCAGGTTTGCGGGAGGTTCAGCTTGAAAACGGGCGACGCCGGGTTTTTGACGGGCACGATGTCGTGTGAACCGTGGCAGTCCCAGCAATTGGCGGCACCGGAAGCGCCGAGCGCGTGGCTCACGCCGTGGATGCTGGTGGCGTAATCTTTCGTCTCCTTTTCATGGCAGCCGGCGCAATCCGGCGGTGGCAGCTTGCTCTCGTGCACCAGGTCCTTGATGCCGGCGTGACAATCCACGCAGTCGAACTTCGCGTGAACGGATTTCTGAAAGGAGTTGGTCGGAAAAAGCAACGGAACGATTTTCCCGTCCACCTTGCGGGTGGTGGCGGGATCCAGATGGCAGTCGAGACAATCGGCGTTCTTGAATTTCTCCGCGGCATTCACGGAGAACCAAGCCAGGCAAAGGCAAACCAGCAGGAAACGCCCGGCCCCATGCAAATGATACCATTTCCCAGTGGGAATCGGCACATATTCCAGACGGTAGGGCCGCGCTGCTGAGACTGTCTCAAAACTTGTCCGGCGACCGATTCTTCTCCCTCTCCTCCGCGAAGTGGAGGAGAGGGCTGGGGAGAGGAGGGGCGTTTTTATTGGGAATTCCCCTCTCCTCAATCCTCTCCCCGCTCGTTCCTCACGGGGCGAGGAGGAAGCAAAACTGAGTTTTGAGACAGTCTCTGCTGCGCGGCCATCATGCCCGGCGGCGCAGCAGCGCCGCCCTACCAGTTCCGGTTTTGGCGCACCAAACCAAGGCGACGGCTCGTCAGGAGCCTCGCCCCACCGGGGTTGGACCCCGGTGTTACAGTCCGCCGGTGTGGCAGTCATAGCAGGTCAGGTCGTAGTCCCCGCCGGGATGCTTGAATGGCTGGCCGGCGGGCGAGAGTTGCAGCAACTCGTCACCGCTGCCTTGCGCGAGGATGGTGTGGCAGGCGTTGCAATCGTTGGCCTTGATGGTCCGCTGGCCATCCTCGGTCTGGTGTTTGCCGTCATGGCAGCGGAAGCAGCCGGGCCAGTTTTTGTGGCCGATGTTGTCGGGATAAATCTTCCAACTCGCCTTCATCTCCGGGAAGAAATTGTCCCGGTACAGTTGTTGGACGACATCAATGACCGGGCGGATGCGCGGCTCGTTGGGATAGCGTTCAGCCAAATGGGTCGCGATGCCCTGCAACGCCTCAGTCTCGGTCTTGAAGTCGCGGGTCAGCGCGTAAACCGCGTTGGTCTTAATCCACGGCAGCGTGCGGTCGATGTGGCCCAGGCTGATGGCGAGGTTCACGGCGTCGTTGGGTGTTTGATACTTGTGGGCCGGCCGGTTGTGGCAATCCATGCAGTCCATCGCGCGGATCGTGAAACTGGCCGGGTCGTTCGTAAACCCCTTGGTCCGAAACTCGGTGACGACGCCCTGCGGGTCCACGATGCGGACCCAGGGGATTTTCTGCCGCGCCACATCGGTGGCGACGTACTCGACCTTGTTCTTGACGTTCATGTGCCAGTGGATGCCGCCTTCCGGCCCGTGCGTCGGGTCGGCACCGCCGACTTTCATCAGGAGACTGAGCGTGAAGGGCGTGTTGGTTTCGTCGCCGAGGAAGTAGTTGTAGGTGCGTTCGAGGTTGCCGACGAATTTCTTCGGCCAATGGCATTGCTCGCAGGTTTCCTGGGCGGGACGCAGGTTTTTGATCGGCGTGGGGATCGGGCGCGGGTATTTGTCAAAGGCCGTGGCGTAAAGCTGGTAGGTGCCGGAAATCTTGGCTTTGACGAACCACGTCGCTCCGGGGCCGATGTGACACTCCGTGCAGGAAACGCGGGCGTGCGGGCCGTGCTGGTAGGTGACCAATTCCGGCTGCATCACCGTGTGGCAGGTCTGGCCGCAGAACTGGACCGATTCGGTGAAATGATAGGTGTGGTAGCTGCCCATGGCGCTGAGCAGCAGGAAAATCAGGCTCCCGCCGATGAAGAAGCCGAGCACACGGCGGTCGCGCGGGCGCGTGAGATCGATGACCACCATCGGCATCAGCCCGCGGGCGCCATGCAACTGGCGCCGTTCGCGCAGCGCGCCGATGATCGTCAGCACCAACCCCATCATCGTGAACCCCGGCGTCACGATGTACGTCAAAATGCCGACGTACGGGTTCGAGAACGTCGCCATCGCGTCCAGCAGGAACAACAAGAAGAACGAAAACAGGCTGCCGATGACAATGACCAACCCGGTCAGACTGAGCCAGTTGCGCAGCAGCGAGGGCTGTTGGCCGGAGGGCGTGGGATTGTCCGCGCTCATGTTTGAATTTCTCTGCTGCTAATCAAAAAAAAGATTTGCCGAAAGGGTCGGCTGCCTTGCGCCGGGAGCCGGCCCCTCGGTCAATTCTATATGGGCAGTGACCGGAACAGCCGTCTGCCCGGGAGACCTTCGCTATTTCTTGAATGTCCGCATGTAAGCGACGAGCGCTTTGACGTCGTCGTCCGACATGCCTTCGGCCGGCTTCATGAGGGTCTTGCCATCTTTGTCTTTCAAACCTTCCTTGATGGCCTTGATCGCCGCGTCATCCTTCAACTCGGCCTGTACCTTGGCGTCGGTATAATCCTTCACGCCAAGTTTCTGGCCCATCTTGGTTTGTCCCTTGCCGTCCGCGCCGTGGCATTTGGCGCAGTTGCTTTCGTAGTTGGCCTTGGCGTCCGCCGCGCTGGCGGACAGAGCCGAAACCGCGATGATCGCGATGCTGAGTGTGAGTAGTTTTTTCATATAAGTTTCAAGTTACTGGTTATGGATCAATTCAGTGCGGGTTTTCCTCAAATTGCGGCTTGAGCGGCTGCCCGCCGAATGACCGGCCGGGTGAACGCCAGCATCAATCCACGATTCAAGTTTCGCGGCGGCAACGGTAGCGCGCGAGGCCCCGGTTCGCAAGGGCTAAACATGGGTTAACGCTGTTAAAAAGGGCAACTGATGCTCTTGCCGTGCTTGCTAATGGTCAGGCGGCCGGGCCGCAAACCCGGCCAGCCATTTCACAAAGGGTGCGGTAATATTCGTCCCGGGAAAGGCCCAAAACGGCGGCTCCGAACGTTTCGGCGTCATCCGCTGAAGCGAATTCGCCGTAGTTCACCAGCACGAGTTGGTAGAGAACCAGGTGCGGCACGCGCCCCAGTTGCGCCAGGAAAACCGGATGGACGAACATCGTAAAGCCTTCCTCCGGACGTTTTCCCTTGGCGGCGGGATGCGCGAACTCGCCCGGATTCAACGGCCCGGCATCGAAGACAATTTCGCAGGGATACCGCACGCACGCACGATCCGCCATGATGCGCAACAGTTCCTTCCAGCCGATGTGCGGACCATACTTCGCCCGAATCTCCCTGCCTTTCGCGGCCACGTGCCCATTGAGCGATTGCCGGGCGTCTTCGGCGGTGAGTTGGATTGCCATAAGGTGACGGTTCTCAAGGTTTGACCGCGGCGCTCAAAGAGGGGGCACCGGTGGCGGGTTCGGGTTGTCCCTCGTTCGCTTTGGAAAGTTTGCCCTGGAGAATCGGCACCGCCATGCGAAGGAAAACCGTGTAGCAAAGCAGGCCGAAAGCCCAGATGCCGAAACAGACCAGCGTTTCGTTGAGCGTCGGCGAGTATTCCACCATTTCGCCCAGCGGCGAGGGAATGAACCCGGGGATGACCAATCCCATCCCTTTTTCAATCCAGATGCCGACAATGCACAGCACACACGTGACGTTGAGCCACTTCAAACTGCGGCTCAACGGCAGCACGAGCAGCACCATCGCGACCAGGTTGAACACGATGGCCGTCCAGATCCAGGGAACGAGCGCGTGGTAACCATGCAAACCAAGAAACAGGTATTTGGCGGAGGCGACGTGGAGATTGCCGGAATAAAACTCTTTGAAAACTTCGTTGATCAGCAGGAAGACGTTAATGAGCATCGAAACTTGCACGATGCCGCGCAGGGTGAGCAGGCCGCGATCCGTGATCATGAGCCGCTCCCTCATCCTTGACCGGATAATCCGGTTCATCTGGGGGTTCCGCATGAGCTTGCGCAAAGAGTCTGCCGGCAGGCGCAGGACCCGGGCGGGCTCCTCGGCGATGGCCGTGGCTACGCGCGGGGTTCCGGCGAGGGCGGAGGTTTCGCCGAACTGTTCGCCCGGGCCGACGCTGCGGGTGATCCGGAAACGCCCGCTTTCCTCCCGGAACACCTCCACGCGTCCTTTCAGGACAAAGAACGCCTCGGTGTCTTTTGCTCCCTGGTGCAACAGGGCATCGCCCGGACCCACTTCCAGGACCATCGCGCCGGCCAGGCTGTTCTGGCGGGCCTCTGCCGAAACCGATGCCAGTTCGGGCAGGTGACGGGCCAGCAGCTCCAGGTCGTCGAGGGTGGCCGCGCGGCACATCGCCGCCCCCGGCACGGCCGCGCCTTCCCGCAGCCGGGCGGTCTCGCCCGCGGGAGCGGAGGCAGTGACACGGCGGACCACTTGCAGCGCCAGGATAATCAGGGCCGGGCCGGCGGCGAAAGCCGAAGCGATGAAGCGCGGACCGACGATGGCCGAGTTCCAAAACGGTCGTCCACCCAGGCCAACGTAAAGAAACGCGGTGACCGTGTGAATCGAAATGGCCCAGACGATGGCAATAAAAACGAACGGGATGTAAAACCACTTTGCCGCTTTCTTCTTTTGATAGCGGCAATAAAGCAGGTAACCGCAGATGTAAACATTCAGCAGCAGGTAGCCGTTCAGGACGATGACGTCCCAACTCAACATGGAAGCAGGAAAGTTAAACTGCCCGATGCCGGGAATGAGGTGCCAGAAACGGTCGGGGCGGCCCAGATCCACCGTCACAAATGCCAGACACATGAGAATCGCCGCCACCGCGAGCAACTCGCCAAAGATGACCAGGTCGTGCAGTTCCTCGTTGTTGTAAATGTAAACGGGAATCACCATCATCACCGCCGCCGCGGCCACGCCAACCAGGAACGTGAAGTTCGCGATGTAAACACCCCACGAAACCTCGTCGCTCATGCCGGTGACAATGAGGCCCTGCGCAAATTGCCGGGCGTAAGCATGCAGTCCCAGCAGGCAAAAGACCGTCAGCGCCCCCATCCACGTGTAGTAGCGCCAGTCGCCCACGAACGCGATGCGCGCACAACGCCACAAAAAAACAAAATAATTCCGAATCGCGCGCGTCATACGTCAAAGTAGTAGAAGAAACGGGGCGACGTTCCCAATTCCTCTTTCAACTGGATGAACACCCGCTTGTTTTTGAGGATGTAGGAGACTTCGCTGTTCGGGTCGAGAATGTTGCCGAACTTCCGCGCGCCGGTGGGGCAGACTTCCAGGCACGCCGGGTACCGGCCCACCCGCGTGCGCTGGATGCAGAAATGGCATTTCTCCATCACGCCCTGGCGTCGCGGGCGGTTGCCCAGATAGGCCATGTCGGGATTGAGCCGCTCCTTCGGTATGGACGGCTTGGTGAAGTTGAAACGCCGCGCCCAGTAGGGACACGCGGCTTCACAGTAGCGGCAGCCGATGCACCAGTCGTAGTCAATCACCGTGATGCCGTCGGTTTCCTGCCACGTGGCATGGATCGGACAGACCTTGACGCACGGCGGGTTTTTGCATTGCTGGCACTGCACCGGCATGTAGAAGTACCCTTTCTCGGGGACCGACTCGGGAGCGTAGTTGTGCTCGGCTTTTTCAATGTCCAGCGAGCCGTGCGGCAGGCGCAGCACGCGGATGTACTGGATTTCCGGGTTCCGGGACTGGTTGTTCTCGGCCACGCAGGCATGGACGCATTTGCGGCAGCCAATGCACCGGGTCAGGTTGAGGCAATAGACAAATTCCACGCCGTCCATCGGCTTCAAATCGCGAACATGGGGGCGGATGCCATACTGCTTTTCCACTTCGGCCTCGATGCGTTGGAGGACCTTCTCCATGTCTTCCGGCGTCATCTCCTTGTAATACTTTTGCAGGAACCGCTCCATGGTTGGGAAGTCGTTCATCTCGAGCAGCGGCTTTAGGCTGGCGGCCAGGGCGGCCAGGCCGGTCGTCAGCACCGCGGAAGTACGCAGGAAACTCCGGCGGCTCATGCCCGCGTCGGGCGGCTCGGGATTCGGATTCGGACTGGGTGCGGGAAGCGGCATGTCAGTGGTTCGGTCCGGGTTCAACGGAGGCGGTGGCCACCGGCCGCAACGGGTGCGGGCCGGGCGCGGGTGGCCGCGACGGGAAATGGGGCGAATGGGGATTGTGACAGTTCACGCACGCCTTACGTTCGACAGCGCCCAGGCTGCGGTCCCAATAGCCGCTGATGCGGCCGTGCGCGCCGGCTTCCCAGTCACGATACGTCGGGCCGTGGCAACTGCCGCACAACGACGGGCTGTCTGCGAATTTCACCGGGCGTCCGTCGCGCGTCTGCAGCAATTCCAGGTTGGTTTCGTTATGGCAGTTGAAGCAGTTGTTGTTGCGGCCATGACTGCCATGACCCATGACGATGTCCGAATGTTCCTTCGGCACAATCAGGTTCTGGTTCGTGTCATATCGCAGCGGCGGCGGCTTCCCTTTTTCATGGCAGGCGTAACAGTCAAAATCGGACAGGTCCTCGCCCGCGCGCACGAGGTCCGCATATGACCGCCGCACGGTCGCCGTGTCGAGAAAATTGGTGTTCACCAGCGGAATCGGCGGCCGGCGCAGGGGCTGCCCCGACAGATTCGAGAGAAACAGCGTTGTCAGTGCCAGGAAAGCCAGGATCAACCCGGTCAGA
>DAIRTX010000068.1:0-19287 GCA_036803685.1 Verrucomicrobiota bacterium
CTCGCGGTCATCATGCTCGGCATGGGCATCACGTTGAGCGTGGACGATTTCAAGGCGGTGCTGAAGATGCCGCGCGCAGTCGGCATCGGCTTCGTTGCGCATTACGCCATCATGCCTTTCCTCGGCTGGAGCATCGCGCACCTGCTTCGGCTCGAAACGCCCTTCACCGTCGGCTTGATCCTCGTGTCGTGCTGTCCCTCCGGCACGGCGTCGAACGTGGTCAACTACCTCGCGCGCTCGAATGTCGCGTTGTCGGTGCTGATGACGATGTGCTCAACGCTCGGTGCGATTGTCATGACGCCGCTGCTGACAAAATGGCTGGCGGGCAAGTACGTGCCGGTGGACGCGTTGGGACTGTTCTTGAGCACGGTGAAAATTGTGCTCGCGCCGGTGATCATCGGCGTGGCGTTGAACCGCTACCTGCCGAGGTTCGTAAAATTCATCCTGCCGGTGTCGCCGCTGATTTCGGTGCTGACCATCACGCTCATTTGCGCCAGCATCATCGGCGGCAGCGCGGAGGATTTCAAACGGTCAGGTTCGATTCTGTTGCTGGCGGTATTTTTGTTGCATTCCGGCGGGTTTTTACTCGGTTACTTTTTCAGCCGCCTGTTGCGCTGCGACGAATTGACCAGCCGCACGATTTCCGTGGAGGTGGGCATGCAAAACTCCGGACTCGGCGCGGCGCTGGCGAAGGAACATTTTGCCTCAATGCCGTTGACCGCCCTGCCGTGCGCAATCTCGGCGACGTTTCATTCGGTCATCGGCAGCATTCTCGCAGGCATCTGGCGGCTGCGGCCGGTGAGACCAAAGCAACACTCTCCGGCTTGTGAAGGCGGCGCAACCCCGCTAGTTTAAGCGTGTGATTTACGACGCGTCATTGGACGGGTTGCTGCAAAAGGTCTGGGACGGCAAGCGCATTAACCAGGCCGAGGCGTTGAGACTTTATGCTTTGCCGTTGGAGGAACTCGGCGCGCTCGCCGACCGTCGCCGGCAACTGGCCAAGGCGAAGGATTTCAACGGCCGCGGCAACGACATTGTTACTTACCTCGTTGACCGCAACGTCAATTACACCAACGTCTGCAATGTCTATTGCAAATTCTGCGCGTTTTATCGCACGGAAAAGGACGACGACGCCTACGTCATCACGTTCGACGAGATGGACAAAAAGATCGCGGAGACGGTCGCGCTGGGCGGCACGCAGATTTTAATGCAGGGCGGACATCACCCCAAACTGACGAAGCAGTGGTATCTCGATTTGCTCTTGCACATCAAAACGAAATGGCCGCAGGTGAACATCCACGGCTTCAGTCCCAGCGAGTTCATCCATTTCCGCGAAGTGTTCAACGAGCCGCTGGAAAAAATCATCGGCGATTTCATGAAGGCCGGCCTCGGCTCGATTCCCGGCGGCGGCGGGGAAATTCTCGTGGACCGCGTGCGCAAGAAAGTTTCGCCGCTCAAGGCGATGAGCGACGACTGGCTGGAAGTGATGGACGTGGCGCACCGGCTCGGATTGAATTCCAGCGCGACGATGATGTTCGGCCACGTCGAGACGATTGAAGACCGCATCGAACATCTGGAACGGTTGCGCGCGCAGCAGGATAAGTCCAATCAGCGTGCTTCCGGCATCCTGCCGGAAGTTCAAACCAAAGGCGAAGTTGGTTCTGCCGGCAAGATGCCGGCAGAACGCTACGGGAATTTCACCGCATTCATCTGCTGGACGTTTCAGGCCGAGCACACGAAGCTCAAGGCGCCGACGGTCGGCGCACACGAATATTTGCGGACGCAGGCGCTGGGCCGGATATTCCTCGATAATTTCACCAACGTCCAAAGCTCGTGGGTTACGCAGGGCCAGGAAATCGGCCAGGTGGCGCTGAAATTCGGCGCGAACGACCTCGGCAGCATCATGATTGAGGAAAACGTCGTCAGCCAGGCGGGCACGACCTTCCACATGACCGTCGCCGACATGCACCGGCTCATCCAGGACCTCGGCTACGAACCGCACCAGCGCGACAATTGGTATCGACTGGTCAATTGAAATTGATTGCAATGCGCATCCAAAAAGGTTGGGGTTTTGACGCTCATTGGAGTTGTATTTCTTGTTGTTTTTGTAGTCATTCCGCCATTTACGCGCAAATGGTACCGAAGCCATTTAAACAAATACGCTCCACCAGTGCCGACAAGCAAATGGAAGAAATTTTCATCTACAGAAGGCAAATTTTCCATTTGGTTTCCGGGCACGCCTGTGGAAACAAACCAATTCATTACGAATTCAATTATGGCCGCCGAAGAGCATCTTTTCTATGTCAACACAGACATACAAAACGCATTCTTAGTCGCTTACTGTGATAGTCTCAAATTTGAGGAATTCACGAAAAATGAAAGGGCGCAGGAGTTTTTGGGAAAAAGCGAATCAATAGTAGTGGCCGAGGCGAATGGAATCATTTTATCTGAGCAGAAAACAACATTTGGAAGTTATCCAGCCAGAGAATTTGAATATAAAGCAGGTGGGAAAGCCAATTATTCAGTAAAAGTTAAATATGTAATGATTGGGCAGCGCGTTTATTCACTTATGGCTGTTTTTATCACAGGGAATCCATATCCAGAAGACCGCACCACTTTCTTTAATTCTTTTCAATTACAAAATTGAAGAATGGCAACTGCGCTACCAGCGCGACAACTGGTACCGGCTGTTAAATTGACACATTGTTTCGGAGGGCCGAGTTACACGAGGCCGCAATTTCCATTTCCAAGGTCAGGGACTCGTGTAACTCGCCCCTCCGAGAGTATTCATTTCTTCGTCATCACGAAAACGCCGTCCCACGAGTCGCCCGGCGGATTTTCAATCAAGCTTTGGCAGCGTTTGAGATACATCGAGTTGAGATAATCATCCGGCTGCTGGCGCAAAGATTCCTGAAACGCCGCGGCGGCCTCGGCAAACGCCCGCTTTCGATACCGCCGTATTCCTTCTTCGTAACGCGCCAGCCAGACCGGCAGCGAATCTGTTTGGGCTGCCCTTTCGCCCATGACCGTGAACACATCCACGGGTTTGGTTTTGCCTTTTACCTGCACGTAATCAACCGTGCGCAAAATGTAAGTGCCGCTCACGAGCGGGGCCACGGTTTCACCCAGCAACAGGTCGAGATGATATTCCTTGGTCAAACCTTCCAGCCGCGAGGCGAGATTGACCGGGTCGCCGATGACAGTAAGCTCCATTTTTTCGGAAGAACCGAGGTTGCCAACGATTACTTCGCCGTGGTTGATGCCGATGCCGAAAGCGAGTTCGAGCATCCCGCGCGCTTTCCAGTCTTCGTTGAGCTTTTTCAAGCTGCGTTTCATCGCGAGCGCCGTGGCCACGGCATTCAAGGCGTCCGGCTGCGGCCCCTGGCTGACGATGCTGCCCCAGACGGCCATGACGGCGTCGCCGATAAATTTGTCGAGCGAGCCTTGATGCGCGAACACGTGCGCGACCATTTCCTGGAAATATTCGTTGAGCTGTTTGACCAGCGCGTGCGAGTCGGCGCTCTCAGTGAGGGTGGTGAATCCGCGCACATCCGAGAAGAGCACCGTGACCGGCTTGCGCACGCCGCCGAGCGTGTTGAAAAACGTTTGCGGATTGTCGAGCAATTCCTTGACGACATCGCGGGAGACGTAGCGTTCGAGGGTCCGGCGCACGCGGCGCTTTTCGAGGCGTTCGAGCAAGTAATCGTAGGTCAAGGCGGTGAAGCTGCTTGAAATCAGGGCCAGCGTTGGCGTTAAAACAAAAATGACCTGCGTCACGCTGTTCGCGTTGGGAAGTATTTTGAAGGCCAGCGTCCAGTAAACCGCGGTGAGCACGACCATTGCCAGAAAGCGCTTCAGAGGCTGATGAACCAGGAAGCAAAGCGCGGCCGCCACGACGCCGGCCAGCGCGATGATGCACAATTGCGCCGACAGGGATGGTTCAGTGAGAAATTCCTGATGGAGCGCGGCGTTGATGATGTTCAGGTGAATCTCCGGCCCCGTCATGGCGCGTTGCGGGTCAACGAAAGGCGTATCATGTGCGTCGTGGAAAATTTCCGCCGTCGGGCCGACGAAGACGATCTTGTCCCGGAAAAATTTTCCATCGGCATAATTGGCTGCCCAAAGTTTCGGCGAAAGAACATCGCCGATGGGGTGCGGCTTGAAGCCGTAACCCGGCGCGGCAGAGTAGCGGAATAGCCGGGATTCAAAACCGGAAGGAATGAGATCGGCCCGGCCGAGTTTGCGCAACGCTCGCGCGTCCAGCGATTCGAGAATGACTTCAGGAGGGAGGATGTCGCCAACCCTGGCGCCGGTCTGCCGGTAACTGGCCTCGCGCAGGACACCGTCGAAGTCCGGCCAGACGTTGACGTAGCCGAGCCGGTCGTCTTCCACCGGCGATTTGGTTCCCAAAGCTGTCAGCACCGAGGCATTCGGCAACTGCAACTCGCGGAAATTACCGCGTTCGGTCCCGGTGTCGCTGATGTTGTAGCCGATGACGACGCGATCTTTGTATTTTTCCAAGGCTTGCTTGAGTTCGTCGTCGCCGTCGCCCGGCGCTGCAAAGACAAGATCGAAGACAATGACCTTGGCGCCGGCATCGCCGAGCTTTTCAATGAGCTTCGCCCAAACGGCGCGCGACCACGGGAAATTCTTTTGCAGCAATGCCAGCGCCGGCTCTGCTTTCAATTCCTCCGCGCTGAACTCGGAACTGTAAACCGGCTTGTCAATCCCGATGAGCACCAGGCGTTCGTCCACGGGCGTTTTGCGGCCGAGGCGTGTTTGCCAGTCCTGCGCAAAAAGTTCCAGTTCCTGCAACGGCACGAACCCGCGCCACCACAAGACGAGGAACACCAAGGTGCAGGCCGCACAAATGGCCAGCACTGCAATCGGGCGTTTAGCTGTTGGTTTCATCGCTTCAGTTGCCGCCGCAATCGCGACGGCGGCGCAAAGGCACGCAGTATTGACATTTCACCATAAATGTTAAAAATGGCGCCTCGGTCATGGCCTTAATAGGCTAAAGCGAACATGAAAAAAAGATTTCTTCTTGCCGGATTGGTGCTCGGCGGCAGCCTGGCCGTTCAAGCAATGTCATTGACGGAAAGCACATTCACTGAGGTCATCAAGGATGTGAATGTCGTTTCGCAAGCCACCAAGGCGGCGCAACCGGCCCGGGTGAAAGACGTCGTCAAAGCGCCCGATCTCGTGCGCACCGGCCCGGATTCCCGCGCCGAGCTGACCGCGCCCGATCAAACCATCACGCGCATCGGGGCGAACGCCGTTTTTTCGTTCGAACCCGCCGGCCGGAATATTGACCTGCAGCAAGGCAGCATTCTGTTCCATTCACCGTCCGGCAAGGGCGGCGGCTCCATTCGCAGTGGCGGCGCGGCGGCGGCAGTGCTGGGCACGACGATTATCGTAACCGCCACGCCCAACGGCGGCTTCAAAATCATCGTGCTGGAAGGCAAAGGCAAAGCGACCCTGCCGAATGGCAAGACCGCGCATTTGAAAGAAGGGCAATTGGTCTTTGTGCTGCCGGGCCAGAACGTTTTTGGTCCCTTGCTCGACATCAACCTTGACAAGCTGGTGGGCGGTTCGCTGCTCGTGAACGGGTTTTCCACCCCGCTCTCTTCGCAGCCCCTCATCAACGAAGCCATTGCCCGGCAGAAGAAGAAACTGGCCAATGGCGGCGCTGAAGATACGGGCGTCACCGCGGATTCATTCGTCGGGGGCAACGGCGTGGGCAACGGTCTGGGGGCAATTGATAACAACACCTATGTCACATTTGTTCTGCCCCATTTCCCGCCAGGCTCGCCACCGCCACCACCGCCGCCACCGCCACCGCCACCGCCACCGCCGCCACCACCGCCACCGCCCACAGACGGCGGTGGCACAGTCGGCGGCATCAACACGCCGGGAAACAACAATTCGACGGTTAACTCCCTGCGATTTTTGGGATCAAGACCAACCCCCGGCACACGCTGACTTTTCCTGAATCGGATGAAAACAAAAACTTTGATTGCTTTTGGCGCCGGCCTGTTGGCTGGCGTCGGGATCGCCGGAGCGCAAACGCCCGGCGCGATGAACCAGGTTGAAAATGTTCAACTCCGGCAGCAACTCGATCAGACGGCGCAACAGAAATTTGACGCAGGCGCTTCGGTGCCCGAACTCTATCCGGGCGAGGACCAGGATGTCGGTCCGCAATCCGTGCTGCGGATTAAACCGCGCCAACCGTTGTTCGAGGCGATGGTGGACGCGCAATATTTCTACACCGACAACATGTTCCTCAACGACCAGAACAAAATTGACACCGCCGTCCTGGTGAGCACGGTGGAAATTGCGCTGACGCCGAAACCGTTTAATTTGGCCGGCGGCAAAGTCGCTCCCCGGATTGGTTACCGGCACCAGTGGTTTGATTATGGATTCGATGGGAAAACGCTTCCCCAAACGGGCACGCTGTTGAGTGATTATGATTTCAACGCGCAAATGTGTTTTGCGGATTTGCAGTGGTCGCAGGGGAACTGGATTGCGCAGGCGGGCCTGGATTACACCCGGCTGATGTCCACGTCCGATTACGATCAATTTTATCAGGAATGGCTGCCGCACTGGGGCGTGCAGCGGGTTTTTCCGTTGAACGGCAAGGCGGCGTTTTCGCTCGGTTACGAGGGCAATTACCATTTTTCCGACAGCGGCAGCGCGCCCGCTCCCTTCAACCAAAGCGATTTTGACGACCGCACCGACCAGATGTTGGTGGCAACGTATGCTCAAATGCTGGGTAAATATGCGGTCATCCAGCCCTATTATCGTTTCAAATACACGCACTTCACGCAGTACACGATGGGCAGCCGCAATGATTGCCTGAACACGTTTGGTCTCGCGCTTTACTGGATCCTTTGCCCGAACTGCAACGTCCGCGCGTTTGTCGGCTATGATATCAAGAACTCGGACAACGGTTCTGTGCCGGGATACCACCAGTTTGATGCCGGCGGCGGGGTGAACGTTTCGCTCAGGTTCTAATTGGCGGCGTCGCACGCGCCGGTTTTTCTTAAAACTCGCCGCGCGCGTTGGCGCTGCTGCCGCTTCGTTTTGGACAAGCTTCCCGGCACGAACAAAAAAACTCACAACGCGCAAAGAACCTGAAATGACTAAAGTGCTGTTGCTCGGATTGAGCCGCTGGGGCGTCAACCCTTTGTGCAATCTCAACTCGATGCCCGTCGAGCGGGATAATTTACCCAACGTACGTGCGGTTAAACCGCATCAGCGCGACAATTGGTACCGGCTGTTGAATTGAATGGAGGGCACTGCTTCGTCAGTGCCCCAAAACATGGGAGCATTTTGACTGCCTCCGGAGCGCCGGCCTCCGGCACGGCTCGTTGAGGTTTGTTTCACCATCGCGCCGTGCTGGAAGCCGGCGTTCCGGGGACGATGCGCAGATACGCCCCATTTTGGACCGCCAGCCAATTCCAGCTTGACCATTCAAAGCCATTGTGTTAAGTAAAACATATACCCGAGGCATACTTTGGCTAAAAAGCTAATGGAAACAATAGGCTCGATTCCGAAAACCGCCTGTCCGAACACGGTGGCTTGGTGTTTAAGAACTGCCTGCGTTGCGAGATTGTTGCCGCTGTTGCTGCTTTTGTCGCTGCCCGCCGTAGTGCAAGCCCAATTCACTTTCACGACCAACAACGGCGCGATCACCATCACGGGTTACACCGGTTCCGGAGGCGTGGTGGTCATACCTAGCGCGACCAATGGCTACCCAGTTACCAGCATTGGAAACTCGGCGTTCGTGAACTGCATCAACCTAACCAGCGTTACGATTCCCGACAGTGTCACCAACATCGGAAGCGTTTTCCCCCCCGGGGGTGCGTTCCATGGCTGCATTAACCTGACCAGCGTCACGATGGGCAACGGCGTCACCAGCATCGGGGGCGGTGCGTTTTCCCATTGCAGCAGCCTGACCAACATTACGATCCCCAATAGCGTCACCAGCATCGGGGGCAATGCGTTTTCCTATTGCAGCAGTCTGACCAGTGTCAGTATCCCGAACAGCGCCATCAATATTGGGCAGTATTCGTTCAATTGGTGCACCAGCCTGACCAATGTCACGATTGGCAACAGCGTCACCAGCATTGGGGACTACACGTTCTATTCCTGCACCAACCTGACAGCGATAACGGTGGATGAATCCAATTCCGTTTATAGCAGTGAGGATGGGGTCTTGTTTGACAAGAGCCAGACCACGCTCATCCAATATCCGGGGGGCAAAGCCGACAGCTACACAGTCCCCAACAGCGTTATCAGCATCGGGCACTGGGCGTTCTCTGGCTGCACCAGCCTGACCAACGTCACGATCCCAAACAGCGTCACCAGCATCAGGTACTGGGCGTTCTCTTACTGCACCAGCCTGATCAGCGTCACGATTCCCAACAGCGTCACTAACATCGAATTCGATGTATTCTCTCACTGCACCAGCCTGACCAATGTCACGATCGGCAACAGCGTCACCAGCATCGGGGACTGGGCGTTCGATTTCTGTGCCAGCCTGACGGCAATCACGGTGGATACAAACAATCCCGCCTATTCCAGTTTGGCTGGAGTTTTGTTTAACAAGAGCCAAACCACGCTCATCGCATACCCAGGAGACTATGCCGGTAGCTACACAGTCCCCAACAGTGTCACCAGCTTTGGAGTCGGTGTGTTCGCTGACTGTACCAGCCTGACCAATGTCACGATCGGCAACAGCGTCACCAACATCGGGGGCTATGCGTTTTTGCAGTGCTCAAGCCTGACCAGCGTTTATTTCCAAGGTAACGCCCCCAGCCTTGGTTCGGCTGTTTTTTACGGTGACAACAATGCGACCGTCTATTACCTGCCGGGCACCACAAACTGGGGCACGACGTTTGGCGGTCTTCCGACGGTGCTTTGGAACCCGCAGGCGCAGACCAGCGACGCGAGCTTTGGCGTGCGGACGAACCAATTTGGATTCAACATTACCGGGACAACCAACATCCCGATTGTGATCGAAGCCTGTGCGGACCTGGCCAGCCCGGTGTGGGTTCCGCTGCAAAGCTGCACTCTTTCCAACGGTTCAGTCTATTTCAGCGATCCCAAGTGGACGAATTATCCCGGCCGTTTCTACCGCCTCCGCTCGCCGTGAGGCGAGTCAGTGCCCTGAATCTTGAAATTGGGCAACGACAAAGGACTGCCTTCCAATTTTGTGGAGCATTTTTTGCGGGACGCCGTCCAATGAATCAGTTATGCCATACCACCAGACAAACAGCCTATGAAAACGCCCGCTTTCATTCTTTGCCCGGAAGAACGGGGAAATTTTTACGAGACTTTTACAGTATTATGACAACCACCGCCCGCCCCGGTGTTAGTAAAGAAGAAAGCAAAAAACCATGAAACAAATCATCTCCATCGCCAGTTTGGCCGGCTTGATGGCGCAGGCAGTCTTTGGCGCCGAGCCGGCGCTGACCATCTACAACCAGGACTTCGCCGTCGTGCGCGACACGGTCCCACTCGACCTCAAATCCGGCGTCAACAACGTGCGTTATGCCGATGCGACCGCGCGCGTCGAGCCGGACTCGGTGATTTTGCGGGACCCGGCCGGCAAACATTCGCTCCAGATCTGGGAGCAAAATTACCGCAACGACCCCGTCACCCAGGAACTGCTGCTGTCGCTATTCGAGGGCAAGACGATTGATTTTCAAAACCTCCGCCTGAAGGACAATACCCAGTCGCGGGAACTCGTTCCGGGCAAAATCATCCGCAGCGGCTACGTGCCGGGCGGCGGTTCGGAACAGCCCATCATCGAGGTGAACGGCAAACTGCAGTTCACTTTGCCTGGAACCCCGTTGTTTCCCGATCTGGGCGATGACACCGTGCTCAAGCCGACGCTGAACTGGCTGCTCCAGTCCGACAAGCCGGGCAAGTTCGACGCCGAAGTCAGCTACATCACCGGCGGGTTCACTTGGGAGGCGGATTACAATCTCGTCTCACCGGAAAAGGGCGACACGGTGGATTTGATCGGCTGGGTGACGATGAACAACCAGAGCGGCAAAACGTTCCGCGACGCCAAAATCAAATTGATGGCCGGCGATGTGAATAAAATTCAGCCACCACAACGTGAAATGTTCGAAGGAATGAGCAGAAATTCAATGGCAATGCCAGCTGCCGCTCCGCCGGTGACAGAAAAATCCTTCGACGAATTTCATCTTTATAGTCTGGCGCGGCCCACGACATTGCTTGATCGCGAGACCAAGCAGGTGGAGTTCGTCCGCGCCACGGACGTGAAAGCCCCGGTGATTTACGTTTATGACGGGGCGGAATCGGGCTACCGCTTTTACGGCGGGCTGATCCAGGATCGTGGTTACGGCACGCAGGGCAACAAGAAGGTCCGGGTGATGCGTGAATTCGTCAACGCGGAGACGAACCATCTCGGCATCGCGCTGCCCAAGGGCAAGCTGCGATTTTATCGACGTGATGCCGACGGCCAGATGGAATTTGTGGGCGAGAACATGATTGACCACACGCCGCGCAACGAGACCATCCGCGTGACCACCGGCAACGCCTTCGACCTTGTCGGCGAACGCAAGCAGACCAATTTCCGCGTGGACACCAGCGACAAGTGGCTGGACGAATCGTTCGAGATCAAGTTGCGCAACCGCAAGAAGGAGCCGGTGGAAATCCGCGTGGTCGAACATCTCTACCGCTGGAACAACTGGGACATCACGCAGAAATCCGACGATTTCAAAAAAACGGACTCACAAACGATCGAGTTCCGTGTGCCGGTCAAACCCGACGAGGAGCGCACGGTGACTTACACGGTGCATTATTCATGGTGAGCGCGGTGGCTTGCCGCTGCCGCAATTTTACCGTGAAATGAGTCTCGATATTCCCTGCTATAACAAGGCGGGGAAATTGCGCGCATATTACGACGGGAAATCGAATTTTAGCCCGTTTTTATTGGGCAAATAAGCTTTCATTCAGCGGCCGTTCCTGCGACAATTCCCTTGGTTTTTCAACGCGGCATGAGCAAGGCAAACACAACCGTCACCCTTCCCGAAGGCGTCAGTCTGCGGCGCGTCGCGGAGGTTTTGGTAGACGCGTGGGAAGCGGGGTCGCACCGGTGGACCAACACGCCGCTGCAATTGCGCGAAGGCCCCAGACCCGCGCCGCCCATGCCCGTGCCACAGGACGCCATGGAATTGTTCCGGCTGCTGCACGAGCGCCGCGTGAATTATCTGCTCGTCGGCGGCATGGCCATGCTCACCTACGTGCAGGGTCGCAACACGAAGGACGTGGACCTGCTGATGTCCGTGGCGGCGCTGGAGCAACTTCCCGAATTGACGATTGAAGACCGGAAAGACTTTTTTGCGCGCGGGAAATTCCGCAGCATCCAGGTGGATTTGCTGCTGACGGCCAATCCGCTGTTCAAAATCATTCTGGAACGGTTTGCCACCAGGCATCCGTTTGAAGAACTCTCGGTTCCAACCGCAACGGTCGAAGGCATGATTGTGTTAAAGCTCTTCGCGCTACCCTCGTTGTATCGGCAAATGGACATGGACCGCGCCGCGATTTACGAGGCGGACATCAAGATGTTATTGGCACGACACAAACCAGAAGTTATATCTTTGTTCAAAGTGCTGGAGCCGTATATTCCGCAAACCGATTTGAAGGAATTGCAAAAAATTGTTTCCGAAGAGCAACAACGCGTGACGCGATCCAAAGACAGATTTAAAAATTGAAATGTCAACCAGCGAAACCCCCGAACTCAGCTTCGTCATTCCCTGCTACAACGAGGAGGGGAATCTGCTGGCGCTCATCACGGCGGTCCGCGTGGCGGTGGAGCCGCTCAAGCTGTCTTATGAGGTCGTCATCACCGACGATTGCAGCCAGGACCGGACGTGGGAACTCCTCAAACATCTCGCGGCGGGCGACCCGCGCATCCGCGCCCAGCGGTTCGCGTTCAACTGCGGGCAGTCCGCGGCGCTGTGGGCGGGCATGCAGGCGGCGCGCGGCCGGGCCATCGTCACCCTCGATGCCGATTTGCAGAACGACCCGCGCGACCTGCCGAAATTGCTGGCGGCGCTCGAAAAATTCGACTGCGTCTGCGGTTCGCGCGTGGCGGCGCGGCGCCAGAGCGACGGGTTCGTCCGGGTGGCGTCGTCGCGGATCGCCAATTGGGTCCGCAACCGGTTGTCCGGCGAAAACATCAGCGACGCGGGCTGCTGCTACCGGGCATTCAAACGCGAGTGCATCGAGAACTTGAAATTTTTCAAGGGAATGCACCGCTTCATGCCGACCCTGTTCAAAATCGAAGGGTTCACCGTTACCGAAATCCCGATTGCGGCCAACCCCCGCCATGCCGGCCGGAGCAACTACGGCATTTGGAACCGCCTGTTCGCATCGTTTTATGATTTGCTGGCAGTGCGCTGGATGAAGAAGCGGATGTTCCGCTGCCGGATTGCGGAGAGAATCAATTAACCGGTCAAACATGAAGACCGGACGACAGACGCCCGCCAGGTTTTGTTCATGCAAAGATTCCTGATTCAGTGCATCAACTGTGTTCTGCTGGCGATCATCTTCTTCGGCATCCCGGCGGTTACCGGAGTGCAGTTTGGGGATTGGCAGATTTCCGCGGTTCCCCAGGCCCGGCGGTTGATGTTTTGGGGACTGGCGCTCGCCGTGGCTGGAAACGCGGTCGCCGCGCTGGGTCTGATCAAAGGCCGCAAGGAACGGAAATTGTGCTGGGAATGGACGGCGGTTTTTGTCGGACTGCTGTTCGTCCAATACGCATACCTCCGCGGCTATTTCAACTTCAACTGGCTGAAGCAAACGCTGTTGTGGTTTCAAAAACACTTCTAATAAGCTCCCCGCCGGCGGCGATTCTCCAAAACCGGAATCAGCGGAATGTTTTTCTGACGTTATTTTTTGAAAACCCCGCCTTTTATTCTGGAAAAACGATAAATTCTTATGCAAGGTTCGTTGTCTGTTTGGGTTGCCGAAGTTATGCAAAAATTTAGATGACAAAAAGAATAGCTCCAAAATGAAAGAATTTTTATGGAAGTGATCGCTGGAAAAAAATCCGCGCCGGGATTGCAAACTCTCCCCGGAGACGACGTCCGCCAAATCATGTGGCGTTTCGCCGACCGTTACGAATTGCACATGCTCGTGCAGGCCAGCCGCGCCGTGGCGCGCGGGCCGGTCGCCCGCGTCGTCGCGGACGGCGGACGCAACTCGCACGAATGGACGCCTGCGAAAGCGGGACTGCTTCAACACTTCGACGAGAGTGGCATCACCGCCGCGGCTCTTGACCCGGAGGAGGGCGGCTTCATCGCCGGGCCGAAGAACCTCGCGCTGGCATTGGTTGCGTTCGAACTTTCGTGGGTGGACGCCGGGGCTGCCACGTGCAGCCTTGCGGGCAATCTGGGACTCGCGCCCATCCATGAGCGGGGAACGCCGGAGCAGCGCGCCAAATACGTCAGCGGCGCCGCGCCGCTCAAGCCGGGTGAGAAACGCAAGCAGATCCGCGCCGCATTTGCGCTTACCGAACCGATCCCTTTCGCCGGGGTTGAGACCGGAATGCTCGCCGGCAAAATTCGCGTTGCCGAGTGGAAGGATGGCCACGAGCCGGTGCTGCAAGTGGACAAGCGCGGGCGGTTCATCACCAACATGGGTTTCGCCAACGTCGTGACCGCCGCCGTGGATTCGGACGACAAACGCATCAAAGGCAGTTGCATGGTCATCCTCGAAGAAGGCGACCCCGGCACCTGGGACCGCGGCACGCCGACGAAGAAACTCGTCCACCAGCTTTCCTCGACCAACGATCCCGTCTTCAATCTCAAGGTGCCGGCCAGCCGCATCGTCGGCGGCTACACGGTCAAGGACGGCATCATCATCCCGAATTATTCGAACGGCGAAATCATCGAAGCTGTCTTCCGCCGCACACGCGTGACCGTCGGTCTGATGACCGCCGCGAAACTGCTTTCCGCCGTCGAGCCGGTGATTCTTTACCAGCGCCGCCGTTTCCGTGGCGGCGAAGGCGCGCCCGGCACGCCGCGCTACGAACTCGGTTTGCAGCAAAAGGAAGACGTGTTGCATCGCCTCGTGGACATCTGGGCCGCCGGCGAGGCGAGCGCCTCGCTCGGCTTCGAGGCCGCGCGGATGTTCGACGTGCTGGATCCGCTGGAGAAACAGAAAGACCAGTGGCTCGCGGAGAAAAAACTCACCGGCCGCGCCGCGCTCAAGGAACTGGCGGCGAAACAAAAAGACGCGCTGGAACTGCTTCAGATCACGTCCCGGCCGGTTGGCGAACGGGAATTGAAGCGCCAGGAAATTCTTGAATCCGACCTGCTCGTTCAGTTCGTCAAACTCGACTCGCTCGCCAGCGTCCTTTGCCCGGCGTGCAAGCTTTGGAACACCGGCCACGGCGCAACGATGATGCGCGAGGCCGTCAGCCTCATGGGCGGCTATGGCGTCACGGAGGATTGCCCCGGCTTCCTCGGCCAGAAATGGATGGACGCGCAACTCGAAGCGACCTACGAAGGGCCGGAAGCCGTGCAACGACTCCAGCTTTCGATCACGATGAACACCGAGTTGTTTCTCGCGCAATTCCAGCAGTGGATTCTGGAAATGCGGCGCATCGCCTCCGACCGGCCCGGTACCGGCGCCTGCACGCTCGCCAGCGCCATGCAACTCTGGCTCTGGACGCTCAATCACGCGCAGGAAGCCAAGGATGCCGATGGCGTGAAGCTCTACCACAAGGCGCGCCAGGGCGTGACCTTCCCGCTGGCCGATGCGCTGTGCTGGCTGCTCGCCGCGCGGCAATTCACCCTCGATGTGATCGAACTGGAAACGAAAGGCACCGCGATTCCTGCGCTCGCCGACGGCCTGCCCGGTTTCGTAAGTTTCTTCACCGACCTTTGCCACGTGCAATGCGCGCGCGCCGCCGGCGAAGTCAGCCGCATCTGCGCCGAACTCGTCCACGGCTACAACCGCCATCCGGCCTGGGACGAAACCAGTTGTCATGCCTGCTATTGCGCCGCCGAACTTGAGTCGCTCGAAGGCATCATCCCGGGCATTGATGGTTCCGCGCGCGCCTACTCGGATGTGTTCGAGGCTGGCGAAGAGCATCCGCTGAAGGCCGGCCCGTGCGTGAAGTTCGCCGGGCTCGAAAGCTTTGTGCGCCTGCGCGCCAAGCTCGACGGCTGCCTCACCGGCTGTCGCCTCGCCAAGGACCGCGCCGCCGAGGCGCTGACGAAGGTGATGACCCGCGAAGCGCTGGATTATCCGGTTTGAGCATGGACGCAGCACAGACTCAGATCGAGCGCCAACGCATGGATGTGGACATCGTCTGCGTCGGGTTCGGTCCGGCCACGGCAGGATTCCTCACCACGCTCTCGAAGCAACTCGTCAATGCGGATGGCACCCCGGCCGTCGAAAGCGGCGCGATGCCCGGCCTGCCGCCGCAGATTGTCTGCTACGAGCGCGCCGATGACATCGGTTTCGGTGTTTCCGGTGTCGTGACGAAAGCGCGGGCTTTGCGCGCAACGTTTCCCAATCTCGACCAGGCGCAAATTCCAATGGCGGCACCGGTCGGCGAAGAAAAAGTTCTTTATTTGCTCGATCCAATTGGTGCGAGCCGGCGCTCGGCCACGTTGCGCGCGGCGGATGCGATGATTCGCACGTTCAAGTGGGCGCTGCCGGTCGAGCACAATGCGCTGAATCTGCCGTGGACGCCTTCATTCCTGCACAAGGATGGCGGCATGATCCTCTCGATGGGTCAGTTCATGCAATGGGTCGGCGCGCAGGTGCAAAGCACCGGCACGGTTCAGATTTGGCCCGGAACACCCGTGTCGCAGGCGCTCATCGAGCAGGACAAAGTCGTCGGCGTGCGTTTGCTCGACCAGGGTGTGGACAAGAAAGGTCAACCTGCCGATGGCTTCACACCGGGCATGGACATTCATGCCGCACTCACGGTCATCGGTGACGGCCCGGTCGGTCCCATTGGCCAGCAATTGGATGCCCACTTCGGCATGCCCGAGGGCCACCACACGCGTGATTGGGCGGTGGGCATGAAGTTTGTCGTGGATTTGCCCGAAGACACGCCGCTCAAACCCGGCACCGTGTTGCACACGTTCGGTTTTCCGGAGCCGGAGATTTTTGGATTTTTCTACGTGCATCCCGACCGCGTTGCATCGCTCGGCATCTTCGTGCCGTCGTGGTTCGACAGCCCGATGCGCACGGCCTATCGCCAGCTCCAGCACTGGATGTTGCACCCGTATCTCTGGCATTACCTCAAAGGCGGCAAGCTCCGTTCGTGGGGCGCGAAGACACTCGGCGAATCGGGCCGCCGAGGTGAGCCGCACCTCGTTGGTGACGGTTATGCGCGCGTTGGCGAAGGCAGCGGCAGCACGAATGTGCTCACCGGCTCCGGCGTGGATGAAGCTTGGGCCACCGGCACACAACTCGCCGAAGCCGTCCTCGAATTGCTCAAGGCAAAGAAACCATTCACGAAACAGAACCTCGACGAAGCCTACGTGAAACGACGTCGCGCGAGCTGGGTGGAAAAGGAAGCGGTCGTGGCCGAGAAATCGCGCGATGGTTTTCAAAAAGGCGTGGTGCGAGGCATGGTGGGCATGGCGCTCGCCGGCCTGACCAACGGCAAACTCACACTCTCCGGCGATCCCGTGCCACCATGGAAACGGATCCCGTCCATCCAGGAATATTATCGGGGCCGTGTGTCACCGGAAGAAATCGCAAAGCTTCATGCAGAATGCCAGGCGCGGAACAGCTCACTCCACGGCGCGCTGATGGAGAAAGCCGGCTGGCCCGCCATTCCTTACGACGGCCAGTTGCTCATGTCGCATCAGGACGCGCTGCTCATGGGCGGCAAGGTGCAGGCGCCCTCCGGTTACGCCGACCACGTCGTGTTTCTTAACCCGGAACTATGCAAGGAATGCGGGGCGAAGATTTGCATTGAGGCTTGCTCCGGCCAGGCCATCGCGCTCGGTGATGGTGGCGTGCCGTCATTCGACCGCGAGAAATGCGTCCACTGCGGCGCGTGCCTGTGGAACTGCGCGCAACCCGTCCCCGGCAACCCGGACCAGACGAACATCGCCTTCCGCGCCGGGACGGGAGGTTTGCACTCGGCGGAGAACTAACAAATTCGAGAACTGAATTTCAGTTGAGCCATAAATGCGTTTGGCGCATTATGCGCTTACTCGTGGTAGCGATGGAAAAACAGAAAATTGCAAATTGTTGGGACTGATACCTTTTTGCATGCAAAAACTAGGACCAATATGAACCAGATCAATAAAGAAGAAATGTTCGGAAACCTGAAAAGCTTTTTAAAGTCGAAAGGCATCGAGGTGCAGGAGGGCGCCTACGCTCAACGGATCCGCCAGGGATGCGAAATTCTGACGGACTCGATCAACGTGAGCCAGGGCACGTTGAAACGCGCGAAATCCGCGATGGACCAAGGGTTGGATCAACTCCGGCAGACGATTCACGAGCAGACCGCGCCGAAATCCCCGGCGGCTGAAAGCGCCCCGCAAAAAAAGCAGCCGGTGAATGCAACCCGCGCGGCCGGCCAATCGTCCGCGGCCCAACGCAAGTCCGACAAGCCCGGGCGGCGCGCCAGCAAAGGTTAAGTCGCACGCGCTTTTCGTTCCCCCCCCCAATATTTGCAGCGGCCAGACCATCGCGCTCGGTGATGGTGGCGTGCCGAATTTCGACCGCGAGAAATGCATCCACTGCGGTGCCTGCGTTTGGAACTGCGCGCAACCATTGCCGGACAATCCGGAACGCACCAACATCGCCTTCCACGCCGGCGGCCTGCACTCGGCGGAGAGGAAGCCTGTTGGGGATTGAAAACCGGTCCCGGCTCGCGGGATCTCAACTTTTTCGCTCAGGAGAAATTGCCGGCGGTTCGGGCGGCTTCGGTTTTGTCACCGGCTGGTTGATCCGGTGCGCCTTCAGTTCGGCGTAGATGGATTGCGCGAGGCCGGACTTTGCGAAACCGATCGCCTTGGCGCCTTTGATTTTGAAAAATTTCTCCAGGTCCGCCGCCGCGTAATGCTGCACCACCGGGTAATATTTAAAATCCAACAGGATTTCCGCACGGATACTTTCCGCGATATCTTCGGTGATCAGCACGAAATGCAACTTGCCCTTGTTGTGACGCAACTTCTCGCGGCCAATGATCAGGATCCCCGCCCGCAGGACGAACGGAAACAATCGCTCCACTGATCTGGCTGGTGTTGGGTTACTCATTGCGGGCAGTTCGGGCTGCGCGGCAGCACAGCCCTACCGGTATTTGGTAGGGCGGAGCTGCTGCTCCGCCCATTTTGTTTTATTCCGCTCACGCGGCCTTGACCTTCACCTTGTGCCCCTTGATGCGGGTGCGGTTGAGCTTGGCGAGGATGGCGTTGGCGTGATCGGTGGCAACGTCCACAAATAGATGCCGCTCGCGGATGTCCACGTTGCCAACGACTTTGCCCGGCAGGCCGGTCTCGCCGGCGATGGCGTTGACGATGTCAATCGGGACCACACCCATTTTTTCACCGAGGTTGATGTGCAAACGCGTGAAGTCGCCAGCCGGAGGACGGCTCTGCTTCGGCGGGCGAACGGCCTTTTCTTCGGAGTGCTCGCGGCGTTCCCATGGCGGGGTGGATTTGCCCGGCGGTTTCGATTCAATCGGCTTGCGCGGTTCGGGCTTCACGGAGGCCAGAATTTCTTCGTCGGAGTAGGTCTTTTCAACTCCCGGTTTCACAGCAGCGTCGGTGGTAGGGCGCGTCACTCCGTGCGCGCCGCTTGCAGGTGTGTGGACGACGGCGTCCCGCTTTGCGGGAGAGTGACGCGCCCTACCTTCGGATTCAACCGACGAAGGTGCGGGAACGGCTTTGCCGCGCGCCGGTTCGGAGACCGGCGCTCCGCTAGCGGGCTGTTTTTCTGGGCGCGGCGATTTGGTCGCCGGCGCTCCAACGCGCGGCGGGCGGGCCTCGCGGCGTTCGGCAAAACGTTGCGGGCGCTCGAAGCGTTCACGGCTTTCGTGGCGTGGGGCGCGACGGGCATCCTGGCGTTCGCGCGGTCCGTCGCGGAAACGTTCGCGCTCCGGGCGTTCGGGACGGTCGTAGTCCCCGGTGCGCGGCGGGTGCGCGGGCGCGGCTTCGCCGCTTTGCAATTGAGCGAGGCACGCGGACGCAATGTCGGTGGAGGTGAAGCCTTCTTCCAGCAACCGTTCGATCAACTGGTCCTGCCGCTTGAACTCGCCGCTCTTCA
>DAIRTX010000069.1:0-19287 GCA_036803685.1 Verrucomicrobiota bacterium
AACAAATCCTGAAGTTTCGCCGATGACTTCAAACCAATCGGTTGAAACCGGTCGCCCGGACGCCAATGACGCAACGTGATTCTGCCACCGACCTTGTCCGCGTCGAAAGATTCACACGCTTTCTGGCCGTATGGCCGGGCAAAATTTGCCCCCGCTTTGAGCCGCCAACCAAAACGCACGCCATCAAACTCCACGTCCCCTGCCCTGCCCGCGAGTTTCAGAACCATTTCATGGGCGTTGAATTCCCCCGGGGGTTCCGTCCGCAAATCCACCCCGCCCGCGGCATCGCGCAAAACAAAAAGCTCGGAACCAACGCTGATTCGAACACCGGCCGATTGCCGGAGCGATTCGATTAACTCAAAATCCGCCGGCACGCCAACCTCCGACAATTGCAATTGCAGAACGCGACGTTGAACTGCAACGGGCAAGGTTTCAAAAACCAGTCTGGTAGGGACGCGTTGCCGCGCGTCCGGGCCGACCAGCAGGTCGGCCCTACCGGGTTTGCGGGCATGGCCGGGGCGAGGGGCGCGTTCAATTTTTCGTTTTGAGACGAGCCATTGCCGCGCGGCTTCACCGGCCAAATCCGATTCCGCGCCGACGATTTCCATGAGCCGCAAAACTATTTTCGTCAGGGCCGGCTGGTAGCGACGTTGCAGCAGCGGCAGCAGTTCGTTGCGAACGCGATTGCGTGGCAGGTCGAGTGACGTGTTGGTGGCATCTTCCCGGAAGCGGATTTTGTTTTCGCGCGCGAACTCAAGCAGCTCTTTCTTCGTCACATCGAGCAACGGACGAACGAGCATGATTTTTGAATCCACCGGCGACGGTGACCGCCATTTCATTCCGGCCAGACCTTCGCCGCCCGCGCCGCGCAGGACGCGCAGGAAGAAAAGTTCCACCTGGTCATCGGCGTGGTGCGCCAGTGCCACGACGCGGATTTTGTGTTCCTTCGCCATGCGTGCAAAAAAATCATGCCGCAATTTTCGCGCGGCCATTTCGACGGACAATTTTGTTTTTTTCGCAAATTCCTTCACGTTTGCCCGTCCGGCGGCGAAGGGCAGCCTCATCGCAGCGGCGGTTTGACGGACCAGTTTTTCGTCGGCGTCGCTGCTGCGTCCCCGGAGCTGGTGATTAAAATGCGCGACGGTCAGTTTCCACCGGTGGCGGGATGAAAGTTCGTGGAGCGCGTGCAGCAGCGTCATCGAATCCAAACCGCCGGAGACGGCGACCAAAACCGCCTGCCCGCGTTTGAGCAGCCGGCGGTCCTGGATGTTGTTCTCGACGCGCTGAAGCAAATCGCTCACGCCTTGATGCTACCGCATTGGCGGAGCGGAGCAAGAGTGGAGGAACTTCAGGGTGACTCCATGAGGCGATAAAACCGCTGCGGCGAGGAACCGATGGCATTGGTGTCGGACACCGTCAAATTACCGTCGGTGGCAATGAGTGGTTTGCCAAGATTAATCCAGTTGGTCTGAAGCAAATTGGTCTTGTATTGCACCTGATAAACCAAGCCCGTTATTGTCCCCCAAGTGAGATTGAAAGTGCTGGAAGTTTTGGTTGCTGCCCGGAACGCCAGCACTGGAATCGGTGCTACGTTGATGTCATCAAGGCCGAGGTAATAGGGGTCGTCCCGAAATCCCAACTGGAGAACCGTGCTGGGGCCGGTGGCCGTGACGATGAATAGCAAATTGGTCCACCCGATTTTGCCCATGTCTGATTGGTCGAAAATTATATGGCCGTTCCATGACACGCTGAATTCATTCGGAGTGGCAGTTCCGGATATTTTCGGGCTGTCCACCCAGAGCGAGAGCAAATAGTTCTGTCCGGCAAAAGTCGGCAGGGTTTGGGAAAGATAACCCAGTGAACCAGAAGGGCCCAGTGCCGCACCGTATGTGCCCGAATGAACGAACCGAGAATTGCCGCTGGTAACGGAGGTGTAAGCGGGGTTGCCGGATTGAGTCCAGCCGGTGAAATCACCGGTCTCAAACCCGCCGTTCTGAACCAGCGGTTGTCCAACCAGCAAAGTGAACGGCAGGGCGACAGCCCCGCCGTTCTGGTTGGTGATCACCACGTTCGCATTGTAGATTCCAGAGGCAAGACTGTTGGCGGCGGAATTCAAGCTCACCGTTAATGTAGTTTGCCCGCCCGCCGCCAGCGCGCCGCTGTTCGGTGAAGCCGTGAGCCAGGATGCGGTGTTATTAACACTCCAATTCAGTGAAGCTGTTCCCAGGTTGGTCAACGAAAAGTTTTGCGTGGTCACGCTAAATGGACCGCCAACCGGCCCGCTGGAAGTAAAGCCGTTGGTCGGCGAGACGGCCAGCGGCTGGAAGACTTGCAACGTAAACTGCCGGCCTTGCGCCACCCCACTGGTTAGATTGGTGAACCAGACATTGGCGGAGTAAGTTCCCACCGCCAGACTGCTGGCCACCAAAGTCAAACTCACCGTGACGTTCGTCTGCGCGCCGCTTGCCAGCGTGGTGCCGGCGGGTGAAGCATTCAGCCAGGCCGAAGTGTTGATGATGCTCCAACTCAATGAGGCCAACCCCGTATTCGTCAGGGAAAAATTTTGAGGTGCGCCATTGAACGGACCGCCAACCGGGCCGCCGGCGTTAAAGCCGGACGCCGGTGTGATGACCAGCGTGTCGGGCGGACCGGCAAGAGCGTTGATCAAATTTTGACCGGCAGGCGTGCCCCACCCGGTGCAAAGATCGTAGCCGGGCACGGCGTAAAAATTGGCCGGGCTGCTGGGCCAGGTGTTGTTGCCGGTGGTGATGTCATGAAAATCAACGGCGTAATTCGCACCCTGGCCAATCGTGTAGATGGCCGGGTTGACAAACCCGACGGTGGACCTGCCGCTGGCAACGGCTTGTTGATTGACCAGCGCCGTAAATCCAGCCCACAAAGGCGCCGCGCAGCTTGTGCCGCCAAACGTGCCGCTCGAACCATTGCCGTATCTGACATAGACATTGTCAGCAGTCAGGGCCACATCGGGGACATTCCGCATGGTGGTTGAACCCCGATTGGTTGCCATGTTGATGCCTCGCTGCCAGCCTGGAATCGGATAGTAGGTGCTGATGCCGCCGCTGCTGCCAACATAACTGCCTTGGTCGAGACCCCAATTCCAAACCGTTTCCGATACGTAGGAACCGTTTGGCCCGGTCGTGGTCAGCGTCGTTCCGCCAACCTGGGTGATGTTCGTGCTGTCGGATGGAAACGTTATTGATCCCGTGAATGCATCGGAATCACCGGAAGCATTGAAGAAGGACTGGCCTTGGGAAGCCATCTGTTTGAAAATTCCCTCGGAAGTTGGATCGACCGAACCACCGCCCCACGAGCAACTGATTTGTTTCGCCAGGTTGTCATTGGCCATGCGGTTGAGCAGATCGGGCCACGGGCTGGGATTGGGCGCTTCATAGACGATGATTTTTGATATTCCCGGCGCCATGGAAATCACCATTTCAATGTCCAACGAGACTTCGCCATTGTCGCTGCCCGGAGTGCTTACCCCGCCATCAACCGGCACGTTCACCAGTGTAACACTCGGCAAACCGGCCAGACTTTCATAGGCCGCAATGTCACTGGAATAGTAGCCGTCGAATTGCAGCAACCCGACCGTCTGCCCGGCGCCGTTGAGTGAAACACCCGGAACATAAGCCGCGCGAAAATCGTTGCCCAGGTAAGCGTTACCCGGCCCGGAACCGGCATTGGGCGTCATTCCCGCTGTTTGAGCGGCGGGCTCGATTTTAAGTTTGGGATGCGGCAACTCGAAATTATCCAGGCCGCTGACGTGCAAAATGGGAGCCGCCACGTCAACCGAAGGTTCGGCATCCGGAGCGTAAAACATCCGGTTCTCCTTCGGATGCCGGTAAGTCCGCATCGTCACCTGAAACGCTTTCTCGATGTCCGCCACCGAACCGCTCACATCCAGCAAAACCCGGTTCGCACTCATCCCGGTCACCGTCAACCCGTTCGTCTTCGCGAAATCAATGACCGCCTGATAATCCTGTTCCGGCGGGCCAAACATTTCCGTGAATTGTTCCGGCGTCAGATACTGGCGAAAATTGGGGCTGGCCGGGTCGTAGATTTGCTGGAGCAGATTGTCCAGCGCTTCCTGGTTCCGCAGCGGCAATCCGATTGCCAGGTTCAGACGATTCGTGCCCGGAAAGCGGCCCATCGGCTGCAAGTGTGACACGGCTTCCGGTATATGACCGTGCAAACGCTGTCTCACCGTTGTCTGGGCGTGCGTCGTGAAAGCAGAAAACACTGTCAATCCAACGCTCATGGTGAGCAAGAATCGTTGGTTTTTTATCATATGAAGTAAATTTATATCCCTAATTAGGCAGACTTTGTGCCAGTTGTCAAATTTCCCACCGGAAAAAATTTGCCCGTTAACTTGCCTGCCGCTAACGTCCATGCGTGGCTGTCAAATTCACCATCCTCGGCAGCGGTTCCGGCGGCAATTGCGCCTACATCGAAACCGATGAAGCCCGCATCCTCGTGGACGCCGGGTTCAGCCCGCGCCAAATCCGCCAGCGGCTCGCCACCATCAGTCGGGTGCCGGAAAATCTCACTGCCATTCTCGTTACGCACGAACACTCTGACCACGTCCAGGGATTGATCGGAATCGCCGCCAAACTGAACATCCCGGTTTATTGCAACCGCGCCACGAAAGAAGCATTTGAATTTCAGTTGCAGACCAAATTTAACTGCAACCTCTTCAACACCGGCGCGAGCTTTGAAATCGGCGACCTGCTGGTGGACACCTTTACCATCCCGCACGATGCCCAGGATCCCGTCGGTTTTTTGCTGCGCACCGCCGCGGGCAACATTGGTTTTGTCACCGACCTCGGTCACATGACGAAACTGGTCATCGAGCGCATTCGTCCGGCGAATGTCCTCGTCCTCGAATCCAATCACGATGTGAAGATGCTGCAGGATTGTCCGCGCCGCTCCTGGAGCCTCAAACAACGCATCCTGGGCCGTCACGGTCATCTCTCGAACGAAGCCGCCGCCGAGGCCGTTGCGCAAATCATGTCCGCCGAACTACGCCACCTTTACCTTGCCCACCTAAGCCGCGAATGCAACCGGCCCGAACTGGCGCATTACGTCATGGCCGAGCAACTCCATCACATCGGCGCCAAACACGTTCAAATGCAAATCGCCGCGCAGGATGTCCCGTGCGCGGCTTTAAACTTATGAACTACTGTGGAATTTCTGAAAGTGATCGCCGAGAATTTTCCTTACTTCCAAAACACATCCGTCGGGAAGTTCAACGTTGGATATTGTGGCTTAATGTAATTGCGAACGAAAAACCCGCTTTGCCAGCCATTCGCAAAGTTGCAGAGCAAAACAACCTCAAAGTCAAAACCGTCTATCGCAAATTACGAGCCTATGAGAAATATGATTGGCGCGGACTTATAAACCGCGCGAAATTTCCCGCGAAGCCTTCGCCTGCATCGTCAAAAACATTCCTCCGTTTTCTACATGCTCTTTGGCTGGCCAACAATAAAAACTATAAAAATACGCACTTGCAAATTGTAGCTATTTGGAAAGGCCGTGTGCCAATTCCCGGCTACGATTATTTACCCGAGAAATCACCGTTCAACGAATGCCCTAGTGGATGGACTTACTGTAACCTCCGTTATCACATCAAAACTTTCATGGAAAATTATCCCGAGGAGACTATCTCGCGTTGATTTATGTTCCAACTCGCTGTGGAAGAGGTGGAGGCTGTAAGATTCCAATTTGGAATCTTACAGAAAGGTTTGCATTTCAATTACTTGCCGTACCACCACCGGAGCGTCCGTACAGCGCGGTGCAGCCGCAACCAAACTTTTTTGGAGTGCGGCGGGAAGCGAAGCGCCACGCCGCTTTTACAGCGTTTAGCGGCGCCCCAAAGCGGTGTCGCCGCTGCGCTCTGCCACCGCACTCCAAAATCCTCGCGTCACTCCGTGCGCGCCGCGATTCACATTTGAGCGTGCGGCGGGCAGAGGACTGCCCGCCCTACCAACATGTTTCGCGTTCAAAAAATCACCTCCCTCGACCTGCCTGAACTCGCGCCGTATCGCACGATGCGCCGGCCGTTGGAACACGAGGCGCAAGGCATCTTCGTGGCTGAAGGCGAAAAGGTCGTGCGCCGCCTGCTCGAAAGCCGTTTTGAAGTTGTGTCCGTCCTCCTGCCCGAGAAGCATCTGGAAAGTTTTCGTCCGCTGCTCGAAGCGCGCCCGGAAAATCTCAACGTCTATCTCGCCGACAAAAAATTGCTCGAGCAACTCATCGGCTTCTCGATGTATCAAGGCCAGCTCGCCGTCGGGAAAATACCCCCGCCCGCTTCGTTGGATGACATTTTATCGAAGCATCCGAAACCGTTGCTCCTCGTGGCCGTGGACGCGCTGACGAGCGCGGAAAATCTCGGCGCGCTGGTGCGCAACTGCGTCGCCTTCGGTGTCCAGGCGCTGATCGTCGGCGAAACTTCCAGCAGCCCGTTTTTGCGCCGCGCCGTGCGCAATTCCATGGGCACCATCCTGCAGTTGCCGGTCATCGAACTGGCGAAACTCGGCCAGCGGCATCAGTTCACCGCCAAACCGCACACCACGGACCTGACGCTCGTTGAATGCCTGAAGGACCTTCGCGCTCGCGGCATCCGTTGCCTCGCCGCGCATCCGCACGCCAATGGCAAAACGCTTTCGCAGGCGGATTTTTCCGGCGATTGCTGCATCGTCTTCGGCAGCGAGGGCGACGGCATTTCCGCGCCGGTCCTGGAAACTTGCGATGAAGCGGTGGCCATTCCCATGCCGCCCACGGTGGATTCGCTCAATGTGGGCGCGGCGGCGGCGGTTTTTCTCTACGAAGTCAACCGGCAGCGGGGGAAAACTTGAATACCTTGTTGTAAACCTCGCGAATGGCCTTTCGCCATTTCGCCAGCGCCTTTCCAAATTCCTCCGGCGTGGCAAAACCGCAGCGCACGGAAACGCGATAATACGGCGCGGGATCGTCCGGCAAAACCGTTTCACCTTCGTAACTCCAGCGGCGCAAAATACCCTCGACGCGGCGCAGTTTGCGGTAATTTTCCAGCAGCTTGTCCGCGTCCGGCAACGCCCCGGCATCGCGCGCCCGTTCGAGCGCGCGCACGGTGTTTGCCTCCGGCCAGCCCTTTTCAAGGCACAAAGCCTGGGCGATGAATTCCGCATCCATCAAACCGCCTTTGCCGGTCTTGATGGCCAGGTCGTCCTGACCCTGCGGTGTGCGCTCTTTCTCGATGCGCAGCCGCATTTGATGAATTTGCTCTTTCCAGTCGGGAGCGAAGCAGGCAGGCAAAGTAGCGCAGACGTCCCGTCTGCTCTGCCTTGACTTCATTTTCGGCAGGCGAGACGCCTGCGCTACTTTCGAGAAATTCGTCAGTACCGCCGCCAGCTTCTGAAATTTTTCGCCCAGCGCAAAATTTCCGGCCACGGGTCGCGTGCGGGTGAGCGCCTGGATTTCCCAAAGCTGCGCCCGCTGCCGGTAATATTCCTCGTAAGCTGCCAGCGTGTTGACCAGCAAACCTTTCTCACCGTCGGGACGCAACCGCGCGTCGGTGTGAAACACCATCCCCTGCTCCGTCCGGCGCGACAGCAATTCCTTCATGTTCACGGCCAGCCGCTGCAATTTTGGCAGCTCCTTTGCCCGGGCGTCCGTGACAAACAGGAGGTCAAGGTCGGAACCGTAATCAATTTCACACCCGCCCAGTTTGCCGAGGCCGATGACGACGAACGGCGGCGTCCGGATTTTGTTTTTGCGCATGACAACTTCAAGCGCGTATTGCAGGCAGGCGTCGGCGAGTGCGGAGAGTTCGGCGAGATTTTGCTCGAAATCGGCGAGGCCCAGGATGTCGCGCAGGCCGAGGCGCATCAATTCAGCCTCATGATAGCGGCGCAGCCAGAAAAACTGGTCTTCGTCATCGTGTCCGTGACGCAAATCCTTCAAAATCTCCGGCGCCATTTTGCGCTGGCGCAGGCGCCCGCCGGCCACAAAATCGTCAATTAAATCCGGATCGCGAATGGCGGCCTCGGCCAAAAATTCGGAACGGTCGAACAGCAACAGCATCAACTCAAACGCCGCCGGGTTGCCGTTCCACATTTCAAACAGCGCCGTGCGCGTGCCGTAAGCCTCAATGAAGCTGTCCAAACGCGTCACCACGCGGTCGGGATCGGACAGTCGGAGATTGGAGATTGGAGATCCATCGTCGCCAAGGCTATGATGGACAGGTTGGAGATCGGAAGCCGATGATGGCAAATCCGGTTTCTGAGGGCTGGCTTCCGGATTCTGCCTGGGACAAAGAGCCAGGAATTTTAGAATCAATTGCCGTGCCAGTTCCGTCGTGTGCGGCGATACATGAACGTAACCCGGGCCTTCGGCGAATTCCTTGAGCAGGCGAAACGCCGTCTCCGGGTCGCGAAACGAATGCGCGGCGAGCAGGTTTTCCCATTCCGCCTCCGCGCCATCGAATTCCGGTGGTAGAACCGCGTGCGCTGATTTTGGCGCGTCTGATTTCAGGAGTTTGTCATAAACCCGCCGCACATTGCCGGTGTGCATTTGCAGCGCGGCCTCAAATTCTGCCAATGACTTGAAGCCCATCAACCGCGCCAGCCTCAGTTGCGCATGGCGGTCGGTGGGAATCGTGTGCGTCTGCTGATTTTCCTCCATTTGCAGACGATGCTCGACATCGCGAAGAAACCGGTAGGCGGCGTCGAGTTGTTGCGCTTCCTCTTCCGCCAGCAATTTGTACTGCGCGAGTTTGGCGAGGCACGGAAGCGTTTGCGCAGTTTGCAGAAACGGCAGCCGGCCCGCGTGTAAAATTTGCAGCGATTGGGCGACGAATTCAATTTCACGAATGCCGCCGCGCCCCAGTTTGACGTTGCGCTCCAGTTCTTCCGCCCCAACGATTTCCTTCTCGATTCGATCCTTGACCGCGGCGACTTCGTGGAGCACGTCGGGGCTCATCGAACCGGGAAAACGGAACGGCTGGATCATTTCGAGGAACTCGGCAGCCAGGCTTTCTTCGCCGGCAACATGCCGCGCCTTGATGAGCATCATCCGCTCCCAGGTCTGTCCCCATTCCGCGTAATAATTCTCATAGCTTTCAAGCGAACGGCACAGCGGCCCGGCGTCACCCTCGGGTCGCAATCGCAAATCAATGCGGAACAACATTCCGTCCGGCGTCACGCGGGAGACCTCGGCGATGAAAGCCTCGGCGAGTCTGCTGAAAAACTGGTGGTTCGACATCGTGGCGCGCTGCGTTTTTTTCTTCGCCGGCGGCGCTTTGAACACTTCGCCCTCATCGTTGTAGAGGAACAGCACGTCCACGTCCGAGCTGTAATTGAGTTCCTGCCCGCCGAGCTTGCCCATGCCGAGCACACAAAATTCCGTGCGCTGCCAGTTGCCTTGCACATCCTGATGAAAAGGCTGGCCGAATCGCCCGGTGAATTGCAGCCGGCAAATCCGCCACACGGCGTCAAGGCACACATCGGCCAGGTCCGAAATTTCGCGGGTGATTTCAACCACGTTGCTGAAGCGGGCGAGGTCACGCGCGGCGATTCGCAGCATTTCGCGCTGCTTGAAGCGGCGCAGTTCCGCCAGCGCGCCGGAGTAATCGCGCGCCTCGAGCTTCGGTTTCAACCCGCTTTCGATCTCGCGTCGAAAGCCCTCTGCGCGGCGTGGAAATTTAAGTTGCTGGATGTCGAGCACCGACAGCCAGTCGGGATTCGCGACCAGCAAATTGCCGAGCACCGATGAACCGCTCAACAGCGCAACCACAACGCGAATCCGGTCGGCGGAAAATTTTTCAAGTTGGGGGCCGGCGCCCGTCGCGGCGAGCAAATCGAGGAAATGTTTGACCCGGGCCGGATCGGCGGAAGTTCCTGCCAGTTTTTGCCAGTCCGATTTTTTCATGCGACGAGCGCGCGTCAGTTTTTGGAACGCGTGTAAATTCCTTCAACAAAATCAACCGCCCGGCGGCACAGCGGCCCCCAGTCGAGTTCGGCTTCGACCCGCGCGGCGGATTGGGCGGCGCGGATTTGCCAGGCCAGGGGCGGTTCATCAAGCCAGTCGAGGATTTTTTTGCCGAAATTCGCGCCATTGAATTCCGAGAAGCGCACCATCGGGTCGTTTTGGAAATAGCCCCGGATGCTTTGGAGGGGCGTGCAAACGCTGGGCAGTCCGCTGGCGACGTATTCGACGACTTTGGCGACGAACGCGCAGTGCGTGCCGGCGGATTCCTCATAGGGCACGATGCCCACGCTGGCGTCGGCCAGATGTCTCGCGACTTCGGCGTAAGGCACAAAGCCGGTGCATTCGAAGTGGAAATGGGGAATGGATTCCTGCGCGCGGTTCAAAAATTTTTCCAGTGCAGCGGTGCGCTGGCCGACAAATCGAAAGATGGTGCCGGGACGGTTTTGAGTCACGTGCCGGATCGCGCCAAAGGCAATGTCGCCGAGGTGATGAAAATCCAGCGAGCCGTGCATGACGACGACCGGCGGGAGTTTTGGCGCAATCATCCGCACATAAAATGGAAAATATTCCGCCGCATAGCCGTAGTAAATCGGCAGGATTCTTTCGCGCGGATAACCGCGTTCGACAAAGTAATCGGCCAGGGTGTCGGAAATCGCCAGCACACCATCCACGCCGTAACGGACGGGCATGGAAATTTCGTAGCGTTTGAGCATCTCGACGAACGGGCGGGGCGCGATGTAGGCCGGCCAGGTTTCCATGAAACCGGTAAGGAGGTCGGGAAAATTCATCACGACCGGCACGTTCAGCCGGCGTTTCAACCGGCCGGCGGCCACGGCGGAAATCGCGTGTTGCGAGAGCAGCAAATCGAATTTTATCGTGCGCGCGGCCCGGACAACCATGCGCTGCAAAAAGGATGGATAGAGCAGGTATTTGAAATTCCGCAGCCGGGCATAACGGCCCATCGGCCAAGCGGTGAACAGGTGCAAGCGGACGCCGAATTTCTTTTCGACGGCCTCGGGTTCGGCGATTTGCGGACAAAAAACGTGGACTTCATGGCCGCGCCGGACCATTTCTTCGACCAGATAAACGGCCTCCGCCGAGCCGCCGCCGGAGGGCGGATAAAACGGTTCGTGCGTCAGAAACGCGATATGGAGCGGAGATTGGGGTTCGTGCACGGGATGACGCTATGAAATTTTGGCGAGGCCGTTCAATCACAATTCGCTTGGGCGCATTCGGGGGCACTGCCCCCGTAACGGCAGCCATCCCTGACTGCTCCCGCAATGCGGGACCCGGCTTCCAGCCGGGTGGTCTGATGTGGAAGCGAAGTCATGACGTGGGTTCGGTTTTGTCGCCCGGGCGGCAGGGATGCCGCTGGCTACGGCAGGCAAGGATGCCGCTACAGATCGGTGGCAGTGTCCGGATGCGCCCAATTCGCTTGAAGTGACGGCAAAAAGTTTGACAAGCGCGGGTGGGACTTTAGATTGCGTGCTCTCCGGATGGGGTCGTAGCTCAGTTGGTAGAGCGCCTGAATGGCATTCAGGAGGTCAGGGGTTCGAACCCCCTCGGCTCCACCATCCTACGCTCGGAACCGACGTTTGGAAATTCCGAGTGCAGGATGGTGTCCTCCATAGCCCCCGTCCTCCATAGCTTTAGCGACGGAGGATCGGCGAAGGAGGACTTTTCGCCATAAGTTCCGAGTTACGGATGGCAGGCCAATAATTTCGCTGATAACCAAAGACGCTCCGAGCTTCGACTCGGCAAGCCAGCAACAAAGCCGGAGGATTTCCTGTGGGATTAAATTGAACCGTTTGACCCGCCTTCTTCAGTCAGGCTGGTTTTGGCAGCGCACGACATCAGGGTGTGGCGGACACAAAGTTTTCGTCCGTATCCGGCCAGCAACCAGCCTGAGAACACAATAAAAAGAAAGTTCTCCAGCAGCTTGCGACAGATGAAAACTTCGCCGGTGCCGCAACCACAATCGAATTTCACGGCGCAGAACGGGATGGCCTGCGCCGACTGGATGGCCAGGGCGCGTCGGAACACCAGCACCGTGAACGGCACCAGCATCACGATCAGCATCACAGCCGTCCCGCGCACCGCCACACCCGCCAGCAGCAGCAGTCCGCAAAATATTTCAAACCAGGGCAAGGCGGCGGCAATCGAGTTCAACAGCAGGGAACTTTGCACCAGGTCGTATTGCCGCACCAGTTTGAGGAACTCGACCGGATGCAACGCCTTGTTCAAGCCCATGTAAAGAAAGACCGCGCCCAACAACCACCTCGCCAGCACGGCAAAAGTGTCCGCGGCGATGCGACTCCAGGACGATTGGCTGGTATTCATTTGTTGGTGCTGCGCAGGTTCCCGCTGTTTCGCCCGCCGATCTCGACTGGCAGTCCGTTGGTGGTCCACTCCGTGATCCCTCCCGTGTAAACAAAAAGTTTCTGGTTCGCAATCCCGACATCCCTGAGTGCAATGGCAGCGGACTCGCTGTCGTCGCAATCACCGCCATTGCAATAAAACACGATCTGCTCCGCTGCCTGGCAGACCGGAAGCACGGTGGCAAAGTATTTTTCCGGACGATAGGGGTCGAATTCGTAAGCCCCGGGGATGTGCCCTTCCTGGTAGTGCGGTTCGTCGCGGGCATCAATGAACGCGATGCTCCCCTGCTTGAAACGCGGATCGTGGAAAAGCTGCGCTGCCTGGTGGCCATCAACCCATTGCAATCCCTGTTCCTTCAATCGCACCGCCAGAAGTTGAGCGGGAGAAGAAGACGCCGGGGGATTTGTGTTTGCAACGTCGCGTGGCAAACCAGCGCCGGTTGCCGCCGGCACCGGGCGGTTGATGTCTGCTGGAAAATAGTTGCGCGTGAGCGCCAGACCCCGCGGTGAAACCCGGTTGGCGGCAAACGCAAAAAGGGCGCCGATGACCGCCACGAGCGCAGCTTCCAGGAAGACCTTTTTGACTGCGAGCCAGCGGCCAGGTGCCATGGACTGAATTGCATTGTCTTTCACACGATCTGGCAACAGTGTGAGCAATCCCACCGCAGGGGACAAACACTTTTTCCAGCGCAGGCCAACGAGACGTTGCAGGAGTTGAACCCATACAAACCGCTGGTCACCTGCGACAACCACGAGGAAATCCGCAAAAGCTCGGTGTTCGGCCCGATGTGCGACGCGCTCGACGTGGTCTCGATGGTGGAAAATTTGCCGGGCGACCTGCAACTCGGCGACCTGCTTTACAACGAACAAATTGGCGCCTACAGCCACGCTTCTTCGACTTACTTCAACGGTTTCCCGCCCGCAAACGTGGCGCCTGTCAACCAGTGAATTGACCGGCAGCGATTCAGAGGGCGGGCTGACTTGAATCGTCCTCGCTTGTCGCGTCGTAGCGCAGCGAAGACGGATCCTCGTCCTCGAATTCTCTTCGGTTGTCCCACCACGCTTCCGCTTGATTCGAGATGGTCAATTTCAGATGGCAGATGCGCTTGAGGCGGCGCGGCCAGCGCGTGGTTGGCGGACGCCGATAATAGAAAATAAAATGCTAAGTATAAAAGATGATTATAATATAATCTTAATTGTTGACACGTTTATCATTTTAATAGATTATGACCTCATGCTTTGCCTCTCGCAGACCACCGGTTACGCCGTGCACGCGCTCGTCTGTCTGGACGAACAAAGCGGTCACGGCAATTTGATCCGGGACATTGCGAAGTGCACGGGCATCTCCAAGCCTTATCTCGCCCGAATCATCAATGACTTGACCCACCAGGGACTGGTGACCGCCAAGCGCGGCTACCGGGGCGGCATTGCACTGGCACGGCCGGCCGGGGAAATCTCGTTGCTCCAAGTCGTGGAGGCGATGGAGGGACCGAACTGGATTGGCCCCTGCCTGCTCGGCCTGGATGACTGCGCCGCCCGCAGTGTTTGCCCGACCCACACTGTCTGGCAGCGCGTCTCGAAGCAGCTCAAAACCGTGCTGGGCCGGACCACGCTGGCCGACGTGGTAGCCTCACCGATGCGGAAACGGGCGCTGCGCCAGGGGAAGCGCCACTGTTGATTTTTATGCCGTTCATTACTTCCCATCTCAACCCCCGACTGACGTCACGGAGGGCAACAGCATGAAACTGTTTGTCACAGGTTTGAGTTACAAAACCGCGCCGGTGGAAGTGCGCGAAAGGCTGGCGGTGCGCCCCTCCCTTTTGCCGTGTCACGGATGCCGGCTCAAGCTCGGCGCCGGTCTGGATGAAGTCGTGCTGCTTTCCACCTGCAATCGCGTCGAAGTCTATGGCGCGACGTCCGCCTGGTTCCAAGGCCGGGTGTTTCGCATTTTCCAGCAGCTTTGTCCCGAGGTGGACGTGACGCCTTATGTATATGTCAAGGAAGGCGCCGCTGCGGTGGAACATCTGTTCTCCGTCACCAGCGGCCTGGATTCAATGGTCATTGGTGAAACGGAAATCACCGGCCAAGTCAAGAATGCCTATCAGGCGGCACAACAAGTCAGGCTGACCGGCCCGGTGCTGAACCGGTGGTTTCAAACCGCGTTGCAAGTCGCCAAGGAGGTCCGCACGCACACGGGCATCGGCCGCGGTGCCACCTCCGTCGGCAGCGTCGCCGTGGAACTGGCCGAGAAGGTTTTTGCCGGGGATTTGTCGGACAAGACGGTGATGATTCTGGGTGCGGGCAAAATGGGCGAAGCCTGTGTCCGCCACCTAGCCAAACGCGGCGCCCGCTCAGTGCTGGTGGCCAATCGTTCCCTTGAGCGCGCGCAGACGCTGGCCGCGGAATTCGGCGGACGCGCCCTGTCGTTCGACGAGCGCATGGCGGCGCTGATCGAGGCGGACATTGTGGTCAGTTCCACCGGCAGCCCGACGACGGTTCTCCATAAGCACGAGATCGCCGGTATTTTGACGGCCCGATCGAACCGGCCGCTGGTCCTGGTGGACATTGCCGTGCCGCGGGACATCGCAACGGACGTGGAGGAACTGGACAACGTTTACCTCTATAACATTGATCACCTCGAAGCGGTTGTCCGTGAAAATTCCCGGATGCGGGAACAGGAACTTTCCAAGTGCAATGAAATCATCGCCCGGCGCGCGGGGGCGTTGATGCTGAAATTGAATCCGCCGCCCATCGCCCGGCTGGTTGCCGGCGTGGAATTGGTGCCGGACTGGACCCTGTGCGAGGCGGCGATATGAACGAAACCGCAATTGCGGAATAACAAAAAATGACACGGACGGTAGTGGTCGTAAACCCAGACAAAATTCAAAACTTATGAAAATACAAAATCCCCCATGGAAAATGTTTGCCGGCCTTGCGGCGGTGGCATTGGCATTTATCGGGGCCGTGGCCACCGTCAACGCGGCGACGCTCTCAATGAATGGCCAGGTTGTCCTGCGTCCCCTCACGCCGACTGAGATTTCAGCGTATGGGCTGACCAATGCCCAGTTCTCCGCCGGCCTTGGCACAGTCGCTTTGGGCGAGCCGGTCTATCTTGACGCCATGGTGAGCGCCACTATTGCGCCTTCGAATATCATCAGCGTCACCTGGTCGCTGCCCAGCACCAACAAACCTCTGAGTTCGGCGGCGGTGTTAACCAACAGTCCGCTGGGCACCAATGTGCCTCTCTACAAGATGGCCGACCGTTATAATCAGGCCGGCGCTCCGGTATCTCAATTGGCCGGACGCAAGTTCCTGCGCCCGGATGTCGTCGGACAATACACCGTCCTGGCCACGATCACCACGGCTGCCAGCAGCGGTGGGACGAACATCGTCCCGACCACGACGAACATAGCGACGACCATTACGGCGGCCACTTATCTGGGCATTAACGCCTGCGCCGCCTGTCACAGCGGCAGTTTTGTGGGTGTGCCCAGCATTTACCCCACTTACACGAATACGCCCCATGCCTCGTTCTTCACCCGGGCCATCGACGGCCTGGTCAGCAGCCACTACAGCAAGAGCTGCATCGCCTGCCACGTGGATGGCTACGATACCAACTCTTTTGCCAACAACGGCGGCTTTGATGACATGGCGACGCTGTATGGTTGGACTTTCCCGGCCGTGTTGACCAATGGCAACTGGGCCAGCATGCCGGCGGAGTTGCAGAGCCTGGCCAACATCCAATGCGAAAACTGTCACGGTCCCGGCAGTCAGCATATGTTTTCGCATGGCATAACGGGAAATACCAATGCCATCTCCATCAGTTACGGCGCGGGAACCTGCTCGCAATGTCACGACGCAATGCCCAACCACATCAAGAGCGCTGAATGGAACAATTCCATCCATGCCAGAACCACGCGCACTCCTTCCGGCCCAAGCCGCGCTGCCTGCGCCCGCTGTCATACCCCCGGCGGTTTTGCCCAGTACGCAGCGACTTTGGGCACCACCAACACCTACACCACCAACAACGCCTACACCGTTTATGAAGCACTCACCTGCCAAGGCTGCCACGATCCGCACGATGCTTCCAACCCGCATCAATTGCGCGCTGGTTACACTGTCACGCTCGCGGATGGCGTTACCGTGGTCACGAACGCCGGTGCCGGCGCTCTCTGCATGAATTGCCATCGCAGCCGCAACGGTTCGGTCACCAACAGCATTGTCCAATATCCGCTGGGGCAACAGACTTGGGCCGGCGGATCCAGCTTCGGTCCGCACGACAATCCGGCGTCTGACATGCTCGAGGGTGTCAATGGCTGGACTTACGGCAAGGTGATCCCCAGTTCCGCCCACCGCTTTGCGCTCACCAATACTTGTGTTGACTGCCACATGCAAACCGTGGCCTCGACCGATCCGGCCTTCCTGCAAGCCGGTGGCCACACCTTCAATATGACTTACACGAACAGTGCCGGGACGACGCTGGACAAGGTTGACATCTGCATCCAGTGCCACGGTAAGAGCCTGACCTCATTCGACTACCCGGTGCAGGATTACAACGGTGACGGCGTCATCGAGGGCGTCCAAACCGAAGTCCAGCACCTGCTCGACAAGCTCTCCACCTTGTTGCCGAACGGGACTTACCAAGCGAATGCGAACAATTACATCGCGGATGGTCTGGTGAAAACCACCTCGAGCCAAACGAACTGGCCGGCGAAGTATCTGGAGGCATCTTACAACTGGCAGTTTGTTGACCATGACTTGAGCAAGGGCGTCCACAATGCACCCTATGCGGTCGGTCTGCTCAAGGCGTCCATCGGCGACCTGACCGGCGACGCCAACGGCGACGGCATACCGGATGCCTGGCAGATCGGCTACTTTGGCTCCAACTTTGCGACCAATGCCCTGGCCGGCCTCAACGGCATTAACAACACCAACGGCATTCCCAACTGGATGATGTATGCCTTGGGCCTTGATCCGCACAGTGGCTCCACGGCCATAAATGGTGTCATCTATGTCAATGGCAAGAACCTGATCTCGGGCACCAATACCATTGCCATCTACACTGCCGCCGAGGTGGTGTTCAATACGCAGATCGGAACGACCTATACCATTCAGGGCATCTCTGCCCTCACCGGGAGCTGGCAGAATATCAGCACGAATATTTCGGGCACCGGAACTTCGGTCAGCTATCTGACCCCGACGCGAAACAACGTGCAAATGTTCTATCGCGTGGTGCACACGCCGTAATCGGGTAAAATCATTTGAACACACCCCTTCCCGGCAACGGGAAGGGGTTTTTGTTTGCCGGTGAAGGTGGCCCCCCTGTCGCGTCGTAGTGAAACGAAGACGGATTGTCGCGCCAACTTGTCGCGTCGAAACAGCGTGAAGACGGAAGTGAAACGAAGATGGATTGTCGCGCCGCCCAGCTCTCAACCCCGTAAAGGGGCGTGGCCGCGTGACGTAGTTTTACGCGGCTTTACGCCCTCATTCGATGATTTTGACGAAATCCGTCAATTTCTTCCCGGTATAGAAGTTTATCCATTTGCCGGTCGTGTCATAATAGGCCAGACAACTATATCCCTTGCACTGAACCCATACCAGGTCCTTGTGATTTGGAACCAGCCCGCTGGTTTTATCATTTTTCGTGTCTGATTGGACGTCGTTTTTCATTAAAAGTAATCGGTTGGTTGGATGGACGCTGTATTTCATTGAAAGGTAACACTCTATTATTCCTGCCCCATCCTCCGCTTTCGGCTTTCCGCTTTTGCCCTTTGGCCCTCAACCCCTTGCCGCGCCGTAGTGAACGAAGGCCGGTCGTCGCGCCGGAATGAATGGAGCCGCGATCTTCTTCTCAAAAAGCAATTCCCTATCCGTGTTTATTCTGCAACAGTTTCAGCAACACTTTAGCAGCTTCTGCGGATGATGCGGGGTTTTGTCCCGTAATCAGCAACCCGTCTTTTTGTACATAAGAGCCCCAATCGGTCCCTTTGCTGTAATGCGCACCCGCTTTTTTCATTTCATCTTCCAGCAAAAAAGGCACTACGTTGGTCAGTTGTACGGCTGCTTCCTCGGTGTTGGAAAAACCGGTTGCATTTTTACCTTTTACCAAAGGATCTCCATTGGGCAATTTTACTTTTAGTAAAGCACTGGGTGCATGACATACAAATGCAATGGGTTTTCCCTGTTTGTAGAAGGTTTCTATCAATGCGATAGAATCGGAATCTTTGGCTAAATCCCATAAAGGGCCATGTCCACCCGGATAGAAAACGGCATCATAATCCGCAGCCTTTACTGCACTCAATTTTAAGGTATGCGCAAGCTTCTGCTTTACCGTTTCGTCTTTGTCAAATCGGTGGGTAAATTCTGTTTGAGCATCGGCCAGTTCGCTTTTGGGGTCAATCGGAGGTTGCCCTCCTTTTGGGGAAGCCAGTGTAATCTCAGCTCCGGCATCAGCTAATTCATAATAGGGTGCAGCGAACTCTTCCACCCAGAAACCGGTTTTCTTTCCGGTGTTACCCAAATCGCTGTGCGATGTTAATACAATTAAGACTTTCATGCTGTGAACCTTAGCCGGAGAGCGGAAGGGCGCCATGGGGTGTTACCCTACCAGGAATTTCATGAAGCCAACCTTGACCCGCGAGTTGGGGCAATCGTGGACAAGAAGAAACCGGTGAAACGGCGGAGCAATGGATGATCAACTGAACACTGAACTGCGGAGTAGAATCATCGCCACCCGCCCGGGTTTGCCTGGAAATTTCGATTCAACCCGTCCAGATACGATCCGGCAGGATAAACAGGATTTTCAGGATGAATTGAAGCGGTGAACCGATTTTCCCTCAACCGCTCGGCGCGCCGCAAGAATGGAGGCGGCTCAACCCCATGTCGCGCCAAAGTGCAACGACGGCGGATCGCCTTTCGCCCC
>DAIRTX010000070.1:0-19098 GCA_036803685.1 Verrucomicrobiota bacterium
TCGGAAATCATTGGAGCGAAAGGCGCGCTCTAAATTCCTGACACATTTTTCGACAACGCCGGCGCGCTGACATTGACCGTCGGCGAGGAACGTCGCGAAATTTCGGTTGAACAGAGCGACCGCTACCGATTTGAAGTCGAAGATTTCGCTGACGCCGTTTTAAGCAATCGTGCGCCGCATTTCAGTCTCGTTGAAACACAACGCAACATGGAAGTGATGGATAAACTTTTCGCGGCCGGCAAATGATCGCGGCAGGATTTTATTGCTGGCTCGCCAGACGCGCGAAAATCAAAACTGTTGGAATAGCATAGTCGTCCGCCGGTTCGACCATCGCCCAACTGCCCATGCGTAGTAGAAAAACTGTGCGACCCGGCCGTCGGCCGGCCGCAATGCGGACAGCGTTTCGCCGCCAAAACAACCTGGCCGCCGCAACCCGGACATTTCGTCGTGTCAGCCGTTGTTTCCGGCGCTGCCGGGGGATTGCCGTTGTTCATTTGCGACCAAGCTAATGGAGTAAACCGCTTTTAGTCCAGAGCCAAGCGAAGAAGCAGGAGGAGTCCGAATTTCGAAATCTGAAGTCCGAAATCCCGCCAAGCGGGACGAAGCACGAAATCCGAAAGCCGAAAACAGCTTAGCGGCACCACCCGGTTCGGACTTCGGATTTCGGACTTCTTTCGGATCTCGGCCCTCGGTTTTCGGATTTGGGCCACAGCCATTTCCAGTGAAGCTTGGAGCCGAATCCCGTGGCGCCGGCACATCCTCATAACACATCCGAAGCCAACGGACGCTTGCCACGGATGGTTCTTCGCCCGTAAAGTTGGCCCGCGATGGACTGGCTCAATAAAATTTCCCAGTTCTGGCCGCACCTGGCGGCGGGCTTCGATTTACTGGCCTCGCTGCTGGCCTCAGCCCATGCCCTGCTGCACAAACGCGATACCCGCGCCGCAACGCTTTGGATTGGCTTCATCTGGCTGATGCCGGTCTTCGGCCCATTGCTTTACCTCGCGTTCGGCGTAAACCGCATCCGCCGCCGCGCCATTTCGCTGCGCCTGAAAAAACCTTCGCACCGCGCCATCCCCCAAAACCTCGGCGAACCGCAGCATGCCGGCGCGGAACATTTGAAAATGCTCGCGCACGTGGTGAACCGCATCGCCGTGTTCCCGCTCACCCCCGGCAACCACGTCCAGCCGCTCGTCAACGGCGACGAGGCGTTTCCCGCCATGCTCGCCGCCATCGAATCGGCCAAAAAATCCATCTCGCTCTCCACCTACATTTTCGACAACGACCCGACCGGAGGACAATTCGCCGCCGCGCTGGGCCGCGCCGTCACGCGCGGAGTCGCCGTGCGCGTCCTGATTGATTCCGCCGGCGCGCGTTATTCGTGGCCGTCCATCATCCACGAATTGAGGCGCGCAAATGTGCCCGTCGCGCGTTTTTTGCCGTCGCTCGCCCCGTGGCGGGTGATGACGTTGAACCTGCGCAATCATCGCAAGCTGCTGGCAGTGGACGGACAAATCGCCTTCACCGGTGGCATGAACATCCGCCAGGGCAATGTGCTCGCCGCCAGCCCGCGCCATCCCGTGCAGGATTTGCAGTTCCGCGTCGAAGGTCCGCTCGTGGCCCAACTGCAGGCGGCGTTTGCCAATGACTGGGCGTTCACCACCGGCGAGGTCCTCCACGGCGAAGCCTGGTTCCCCGAACCCCGGCCCACCGGACGGGGCGTCATCGCGCGGGTCATCACCGACGGGCCGGACTCCGATTTCGACAAACTGCGCCTGACGCTGCTCGCCGCGCTCGCGGAGGCGCAGACGTCCGTGCAGATTCTCACGCCGTATTTTCTGCCGGACCCGGCGCTCATCACGGCGCTGAACCTCGCGGCGCTGCGCGGCGTGCGGGTGGATATCATTTTGCCGGCCAAAAACAATCTGCCGTTCGTGCATTGGGCTTCGCGCGCGATGTGGTGGCAGGTGCTCGAACGCGGCTGCCGCATCTGGCTCACGCCGCCGCCGTTTGATCACTCCAAACTGATGATTGTGGACGGACACTGGGTTTTGTCCGGCTCGGCCAACTGGGACACGCGCAGTTTGCGGCTGAATTTTGAGTTGAACGTGGAGTGTTACGGACGCGAGTTCGCGCACGAGATGACGGCGGTCCTCGGGAAAAAACTCCACGGCGCGCGCGAGGTGACCCTGGCGGAGGTGGACAAGCGGACGGTTCCGGGGAAATTGCGCGATGCTACGGCGCGGTTGTTTTCACCATTTTTATAAAGATTCACAACACAGCAGGTAGGGCGGGCAGTCCCCTGCCCGCCGTTCGTCCTGACGGTTGCGGCGCGCACGGGGTGACGCGCCCTACCAATCCAAAAAAATTGATCGTATTATGAAAACCTTCGACAGCCTTACCGAACAGGAAATTCTCGCGCTGGCCATCTCGCTCGAAGAGGAGGACGCGCGCGTTTACGAAGATTTCGCCGATGGTCTGCAGGCGAATTACCCCGAACAAGCCGTGAAGTTCCGCCAAATGCGCCGCGAAGAGGACGGCCATCGCCATCGTCTGCTGGAGCTTTACAAGGCCCGCTTCGGCGATCACGTGCCGCTCATCCGCCGGCAGGACGTGCGCGGGTTTGTGAACCGCCGCTCCGTCTGGCTCGTGCGTCCGCTGGGATTGAAAACCGTTCAAAAAACCGCCGAAAGCATGGAATTGGAGACGAAACGATTTTACGAAGTCGCCGGGCGGCGTGCGACGGATACAGGCATCCGGCAGTTGCTCGGCGACCTTGCGGAAGAGGAGCGCAATCACGCCCACATCGCCGAGGAAATCACCCTGACCAAACTCAACGAGTCGGAATCAGCCCAACAGAAACGGTTGTTCCTCCTGCAAGTCATCCAGCCCGGCCTTGCCGGCCTCATGGACGGTTCCATTTCCACTCTTGCGCCGTTGTTTGCCGCCGCGTTTGCCACGCACAACAGTTGGGCAACGTTTCTCATCGGCCTTGCCGCCAGCACCGGCGCGGGCATCAGCATGGGTTTTGCGGAGGCATTGTCCGACGATGGGAGTCTCACCGGCCGCGGCCATCCGTGGGCGCGCGGTTTCGTATGCGGGTTGATGACCACGCTGGGCGGCATCGGCCACACTCTGCCCTACCTGATCCCCAGCATCAAAACCGCCACCGCCGTCGCCGTGTGCGTGGTGCTGGTGGAACTTGGCATCATCTCGTGGATTCGCCACCGGTTCATGGACACGCCGTGGGCGTCGGCGTTGTTCCAGGTCGCGCTGGGCGGCGCGCTGGTTTTCCTGGCGGGAATCTTGATCGGCAATTCGTAACAAAATTTCAGCGGGCGCGAAGCAACTCTGGCTGAAGTAGGCGGACGTTCGCTGCCCGCAAAATTGCGCGAATCCACGGCGCGATTGTTCTCGCTGTATCTTTAACTCGCATTTTTTGAAAATAGCCCAGCCATTTATAGCTGGGAAAAAGTCCGATAAACGCGAATAAGTCCCGTCAGGGACGAAAGAATTTCAATCCAACATCTCCGCCTCGTAATTGTATCCGTGTTTCTTCAAGAAAACTTCTAACTCCTCGCGAAAGCTTTTTTTACGATGATGTTCCTCCTGCGTCTGGATGTAATGAATCGTGTCCTTCACGCCCGAAACGCCGATGCTGAACGAACCAAAACCTTCCTGCCATGCGAAGTCGTGTTGCCGGAGTTCGGGGAAAGTTTCTCGCAGCCATTTTGAGGAATTGCCTTTCAACAATTGCATCGCCTTGGAAATGGAAAGCGTCGCTGGCAGACTCAAAAGCAAATGCACATGATCGCCCACGCCGCCGATCGCCAGAGCCTTCATGTCGTGCTCGCGGGCGATGCCGCCGAGATAAGGCCAAAGCCGTTCACGGATGGCGGCGGTGAGCAAGGGCCGGCGTTCCTGGGTGGAGAACACGCAATGCATCAGGCAGGAGTTGAATGAGTGCATTTTTCTTTCGTCCCTGACGGGACTTGTATGGTTGGTTTGGCCGGTTTACCCAGCGCTAAAGCGCTGGGCTATTTTCATCCCCCTCGTGCCGTCCTCACCGAGGAAAGCGCTTGGAGCTTCTATTTTGTCGGCTTGCTTACTCATCCGCGCTTGGATTTAGCACGGGCAAAAGAGGAGCGCGAGCAATTCTTAAACCGCCAGCAACTGGCGGCAAGCGGCGTCCAGTTTCTTCAAATTCGCCTTGGATTTCGCCTCGATGTAGCAACGAATCAATGGTTCGGTGCCGCTGGCGCGGAACGCGACCCATTCGCGGTTCGGCAGCAAAAATTTGTAGCCGTCGGTGGTGATGAACTTTTCCACCCTGAACGACCCGATATTTTTCAAGCCGCTGCCGAGCCTGGCCAGCAATGCGTCCTTTTTCTCCGGCGCAAAGCTGACGTTGATGCGGTCGGTGTAAAATTCGCCGATTTGTTTGGCGAGTTCCTTCAAAATTTGTCCCAACGATTTCTTTTCCGTCGCCACCAGTTCGGCCATCAGCAGGCACGCAAGGATGCCGTCCTTTTCCGGCACGTGGCCCTTGACGCTCAAGCCGCCGGATTCCTCGCCGCCTGAAGTTTGACGATGTTCGCCTCAATTTGTCCGGTGACTTCCGGCGTGGCGGGCGCACCATTAAAGGTGGAAAACTTCAAGCCTTGATACTCCGCCGGATTGTGGCTGGCGGTCATGTTGATGCCACCGATGGCTTTGCGATGCCGGATGTTGTGCGCAATGGCCGGTGTGGGCGTGTCGCGATTGCAAAGGAGAGGTGTCAGCCCGTTGGCGGCGAGCACTTCAGCGGCGGCCAGTGAAAACTCGCGCCCCAGAAACCGCGTGTCGTAGCCAAGGATAACAGTTGAGTGTTGAGAGTTGAAAGTTGAGAGTTGTTTCAGATAGTCCGCTATGCCCTGGGTGGCGATACGGACGTTGTCGAAGGTGAAATCGCGCGCGCTGATGCCGCGCCAGCCGCTGGTGCCAAATTTAATCATAAAGTGAAACGGAAGACGTGAAACGTGATGCGTGACACGCGATGAACGGTTCACGCTTCACGCATCACGTTTCATTGCTTCCAATCAAACGCCTTTTTCTTCACGGCGTAGATGTAACCGGCAAACAAAATCAGGAGGAAGGAAATCATCGAGCCGAGAATCATGTTCCGGTATTCCGGGTGTAAAACATCAGTCAGCATCGCCTTGTAAACGACCGCCCACGGGTAAAGAAAGACGACCTCGATGTCGAACAGGATGAACAGCATCGCCACGAGATGGAATTTGACCGACATCCGCGGGTTGCCTTCGCCCACGGGGAGCATGCCGCACTCGTAGGCGGTGTCCTTGATTTTGCTGCGCTTGCCGCGTTTGCCGAGCAACGTGGACACCAGAATCATCCCGAACGGCGCGACAATGGCCAGGACAAGCAGCATCAACACGGCGAGGTACTGGGCAAATTGCGACTGTTCCATGCTCGGAAATTTAGGAACGGCGGACGGAATTTGCAACAGCAATCGCGATTTTCGTCGCCGATTAAATGTAACTGCAATTTTCAAGTCGCGTTATCTGCGCAAACTAAAACTTGCGACTGCAATTAAAAAATTTGCGCTCACACGGCTTTTTTCCTTTTGCCTTTGCCGGTTTGCGTTTTGAATGACTCGCCCATGTCGCGCGATTACGTTATTGAACCGTTCCGGTCCGAAATCAATTTGCAGATTGATTACCCGCGCGAACTGAATCCGCAGCAACTCGCCGCCGTTACCGCGCCGCCCGGCCCTGCCCTCGTCATCGCCGGCGCCGGTTCCGGCAAGACGCGCACGCTCACCTACCGTGTCGCTTACCTGCTCGAACAGGGCGTTCCCGCCGACCGCATCCTGCTGCTCACGTTCACCAACAAGGCCGCCGGCGAAATGATGCGCCGCGTCGCCGGGTTGCTGGGCCGGCAGCTTCCGTCGCTCTGGGGCGGCACGTTCCATTCCATTGGCGCGCGGATTTTGCGCTCGCACGCCGATTTGCTCGGTTACCGTCGCGATTTCACCATTCTCGACCGCGACGACGCGAAGGATTTAATCAAAACCTGCATCGCCGAGGCCGGCATCGAAACAAAAGGCACGCATTTCCCGAAGCCCGAGGTGCTCTGCGAAATTTTCTCGCTCGCGGTCAACACGCATAAAACCACCGGTGAAATTCTCGACGAGCAATACGATTATTTCGAGCAATTCACCGCGCAAATCACCGACTTGCAGAAACGTTACACCGCCCGCAAACGCGCGACCAACGCGATGGATTTCGACGACCTGCTCGCGCTCTGGCTCAGGCTGTTGCAGGAACACGCCGACGTATGCGAACATTACCAGCGCCGCTTCCAGTTCATCCTCGTGGACGAATACCAGGACACAAACCAGCTCCAGAGCGACCTCATTGACCTGCTCGCCGGGCGGCATCACAACGTCACGGTCGTGGGCGACGACGCGCAAAGCATCTACGCCTGGCGCGGCGCGAATTTCCAGAACATCTTCAAATTTCCAAAACGCTATCCCGACGCGAAAGTTTTCAAGATCGAAACCAACTACCGCAGCACGCCGGAAATCCTCAAGGTGGCCAACGCCGCCATCGCCGCGAACCGGGACCAGTTCACCAAAATTCTCACGCCCGCACGTAAGTCCGGGCTGAAGCCTGCACTCGTCACATGTGCCGATGCCGCGCAGCAGGCCGCGTTCATCGCGCAGCGCGTGGCGGAACTGCCCGAGGAAGGCGTGAATCTGAACCAGGTCGCCGTGCTCTATCGCTCGCATTTCCACGCGCTCGAACTGCAGCTCGAGCTGACGAAGCGCAACATCCCCTTCTCCATCACCAGCGGCATCCGGTTTTTCGAGCAGGCGCACATCAAGGACGCGACGGCGTATCTCAAGCTGGTCGCCAATCCGCAGGACGAACTCTCCTTCAAACGCATCGCGCTGTTATTGCCGGGAATCGGCGCGAAGGGGGCGGGAAAAATCTGGAATCAATTTGCCAGCCAGCTGAATTCACTCATTCCCCTCACCCGGCCTTCGGCCACCCTCTCCCCGCCGAGCGGGGAGAGGGACGGGGTGAGGGGCGCGCGTCAGGCTTTGGCAATCGCGTTACAGTCTTGCGCGAAGGCCGTTCCCCCCAAAGCGGCGACGGCCTGGAAGCAATTTGTCGAGACCATTTCGCAACTTGAAGATGAAACCACCCGCAAAAGCGCCGCGAAAATGCTGCGCATCGTGATGGACGCGGGCTACGATGATTATCTCAAGGAAAACTACGCCAACTACCGCAACCGGCTGGAAGACCTCGAACAACTCGCTGTGTTCGCGTATCAATTCGGATCGGTCGAGGATTTCCTGACGCAGCTCGCCCTGCTCACCAACGTCGAAGCCGAGGATGGCGACGCGGCGAACCGCGACGCCGAGCAAATCCGGCTTTCGACGATTCATCAGGCGAAGGGGTTGGAGTTCGACGTCGTGTTCGTGATCATGCTGTGCGACGGATTGTTCCCATCCGCGCGTTCGATGGAGGCCGATGAAGGCGAGGAGGAGGAACGCCGGCTGTTTTACGTGGCCATCACCCGCGCGAAGAACGAGCTTTACCTGAGTTACCCGCTGATCCGCGCCGGTTACGGCAGCACCGGCATTGATGCCATGCAACAACCGTCGCGGTTTCTATCGGAAATCCCGCGTGATTTGTTGAACGAGTGGAACCTCCGCTCACGCTATGCGTGAAATTTGGTAGGGCTGCGGTGCCCCGCAGCCCATTCTTCCCGTGAGTCTAAAGGCTGGGTCAAGGCGGCGCGGCAGCACCGCCCTACCAGCACAGAGACGCCTGTGCTACGCGGCTTACTTGCTGATGCCGCGCTCGCTGGTGCGGACAAAGTTGACCAGGTATTGCATTTCCGGAAGCTTCGGCAATTCCTGTTCTATCCTTGCCAGCGCGTTGGGAATCGTGAGTCCTTCGCGAAACAGAATTTTGTAAGCGTGGCGCAGCGCATTCTGCGCCTCCTCGGAAAGGCCGTGGCGTTCAAGGCCGACCTTGTTGATGGTGCGTGTTTCGCCGGGGTTGCCGTCCACGATCATGAATGGCGGCACGTCCTGCACGATTTTCGAGCAGCCGCCAATCATGGACATTTTCCCGACGCGGCAAAATTGATGCACCGCCGCCAGCCCGCCGATGACCGCATGATCCTCGACGGTCACGTGTCCCCCCAGCGTCGCCACGTTGGACATGATGACGTGGCTGCCCAGGGTGACGTTGTGCGCGATGTGACAATAGGCGAGAATATAATTATGCGAACCGACGCGCGTGACTTCGCCGTCGCCGGTCGCGCTGTGAATGGTGACGTATTCACGAAACGTGTTGCCGTCGCCGATTTCCGTGCGCGTGACGCCACCCTTCCACTTCAAGTCCTGCGTTTTCAACCCGATGCTGGCGAACGGGAAAATTTCGTTTTCCTCGCCCAATTTCGTGTAACCGTCAATGACGACGTGTGAATGCAGTTTGCAGCCGTCGCCGAGCGCCACATTTTCGCCGATGACGCAGTAAGGACCAATTTCACACTGCGGGCCGATTTGCGCCTTCGGATGAATAATTGCTGTGTGATGAACCATGCGATTTGCGATTTTTGATTTACGATTTATAGCATTTCCCGATAATAATCGGCACCTATTCCAAACGGTAGGGCCGTGCTGCCTGCTCGCGATCTATCGGAGCTGCGCGGCCATCATACCCGGCGGCGCAGCAGCGCCGCCCTACCCATTTCACCGCAGATATCACAACGGCCGCGTAAATCGCAAATCGTAAATCTTAAATTCATTCGGCATCGAGGAGCATGAAAGTGACTTCCGCCTCGCTGACGACCTCCCCGCGCACCTTGCAGACGCCTTTGGATTTGCAGATTTTTCCGCGCGTTTTCATCAGTTCGATTTCGATGAGGAGCACATCGCCGGGCACGACCGGCTTGCGCCATTTCACATTTTCGGCGGACATGAAATAAGCGAGCTGGCGTCCGGTCTCGGCGTGTTTCATCATCAAAAGACCGGCGACCTGCGCGATGGCCTCCAACTGAAGCACGCCCGGCATGATGGGATGGCCGGGAAAATGTCCCTGAAAATACGGCTCGTTCGCGGTGACGTTTTTGAGGCCGACAATTTTATTGCCGTCAATTTTCAGAACCCGGTCCACCATCAAAAACGGATAGCGATGCGGCAATAACTTCATGATTTCTTCAACGCCCATCACGCCAGCCTGATTTGCCATCGTCTCGGATGCCGCGTCGCCGGCGGTTTTGGCGGGCGGCGGCGCGAACGTCTGCGCGGCGCGCAATGGCTTTTGCATTTGCACGAGGATGTGCCGGACCATTTCGCAATTTGCCGCGTGACTCGGCTTCACGGCAATCAGATGCCCGTGAATCGGCCGGCCGAGCAGCGACAGGTCGCCCACGATGTCGAGCATCTTGTGCCGCACGAATTCTTCGGGATAGCGCAACGGCTCGGTCGTGAGCACCGCGTCGTCGCGGATGACAACGGCATTCTCCAGACTGCCGCCCTTGATAAGCCCGTTTTTGATGAGGTATTCGATTTCCTCGTAAAAACAAAACGTCCGGGCGTGCGACAATTCCTTTTCCCACGTTTTGGGCGTGATTTCCGTGCTGTAAAATTGCGTGAACCGTCCGCGCTTGTCCGCGCTGGTGCAGGTGATTTTGAAAGCCTCGTCGGGAAACAACGTCATCGTCGTCTCGCCCACCTGCAACTCAATCGGCGCGGTGGGCGTGTAAGGCTCGCGATTTTCCGCCTGCGGCACGATGCCGGCGGACTGGATGATTTTGCAAAACTCGCGCGAGCTGCCGTCGGCAATGGGCGGCTCGTTCGCGTCCAATTCGACAATCGCATTGTCAATGCCATAACCCGCCAGCGCCGCGAGCACGTGCTCGACGGTGTGAATTTTCACATTGCCCCTGGCCAGCGTCGTGGAGCGGTTGGTCTCGCTGACATTTTCCACGCGCGCCTCGATTTCCGGTTTGCCTTCGAGGTCAACGCGGCGAAACCGCACGCCGCTGTTCGCGGGCGCGGGGAGGATGGTCATGTTCACCCGGTTGCCGCTGTGCAAGCCGACGCCGGAAAAACTCGCGGGCCGATTAAGAGTCTGCTGGTTGAGCACAGACAGATTAGACAAAACGCACGGGCGCTTGGCAAGATTGCACTTGGGTGCGGTCGGGCGCATCCGCGCACTGCCCCCGTTTTCTCCCTCTCCTCCCCCAAGGGAGGAGAGGGCCGGGGTGAGGAGGCACAATTGTTTCCGACTCAAATCCCCTCACCCCAACCCTCTCCCCGCTCGGGCGGGGAGAGGGAGTCGGGGGCAGTGTCAAGTTGCGCCCGGTGCGGTCTGGATCTTAATTCACGTCTTGTTTTGAGCGCCGGAGACGCGATTGAGAGTAGCCCACGGTGAAACCGTGGGAAAAAATGTTGGAAGGACATAAGCCTCGGATGGGGCGAAAGAACAACCGCTTTATGACACAGGTTTTGCTCTGCCGTCCCGGCCGGGGCTTGAGGTGTTTGTTTCCATATCCCACGGCTGTCGCCGTGGGCTACTTTCTTCTGCCGCTCTGCGGCTCAAATCATATCCACGGCCACCACCCGGATGATTTCCTCCAGAGTCGTCTGGCCGGTGACAGCGCGTTGCAGCCCGTTTTGCCACAGCGTGCGCATTCCCTCCTGGATCGCAATCTGTTCCAGCGCGGACGTCTGCAGTTTCTTCAGCACCGCTTCCCGGAAAGGCTCGGTGACCGCCAGTAATTCAGTCACCGGCATGCGTTTGGCGTAACCGGTGTGATTGCATTGGTCGCAGCCCGCGCCCCGGCGGAATTGGGCTTCGGGCATCAACGCTTCCGGCACAATCTTCAACTGGCTCGGCTCCGGTTCATACGGCTGCGTGCAATGCGGGCAGTTGCCCCGCACCAGCCGCAACCCCATCACGCCCAGCACACTCGACGCCAGCATGAACGGCTCGATTTGCATGTTGATGAGCCGTGTGAACGCGCCCGCCGAAACGCCGGAGTGAATCGTGCTGATGACCAGATGCCCGGTCAGCCCGGCCTGCACGGCGATGGCCGCCGTCTCCGCGTCACGAATTTCGCCCACCATGACCACCTGCGGGTCCTGGCGCAGGATGCTTTTCAGCGCCACGGCGTAGGTGAATTCCTGCGCGGGATTGACCTGCGTCTGGCTGACCATCGGCAGATTGAATTCCACCGGGTCTTCCACCGTGCTGATGCTCATGTTGATGCCGTCGCGTTGCATGATGTAACAAAGCGCCGAATACATCGTGCTCGTTTTGCCCGATCCGGTGGGGCCGGTGAACAGGAGCAGGCCGCTCGTCCGTTTGAGCAGGCGCAACAGCCCATGCAACGTCGAATCCTCAAAGCCGAGCGTGTTCAAATCAAACCGCCGGTCTTTCGGATCGAACAGCCGCACGACAATTTTCTCGCCGCGCGTCGTGGGAAAAATGGAAACACGCAACTGCACGCCTTCCAGTTCCGGACCGCCGATGGCCGTGCCGTCCTGCGGCAGGCCGGCCTGGTAGGTGACCAGGTTGGACATCACCTTGAAACGCATCGAGATTTTGTCCAGCAGGTCGAGCGGCAGATGCGCCACTTCGGTCAGCACGCCGTTGACACGGGCACGGACTTCGATGGCTTTTTCCCACGGCTCGATATGCAGATCGCTGGCGCTGAGTTTAATGGCGTCCTGCACCATGCAGTTGACCAACACGATGATTTCGGGCCCCTGCGCGGCGACCGATTCGGATTCGAGATAATTGGTGGTATAGCTCATGGCGATGGGGAAAAACTCGCGGGCCGATTGAGCGTCTGCTGATTGAGCATGGGTGGATTAGAACAGAACCCGAAGCTGGTTGGCAAGCGTCCACGCGAGCCGATTCTCCGCCATCGTGGTAGGGCGGTGCTGCCGCGCCGCCTAAACAAAAAATCGGAGGGACGAATTCCACGAGCCCCCATTTCAACCACGGCTTGTCGCGCCGAAATCAGATGAAGGCGGAATGGACACGGCGTAAAGCCGCGTGGCGCGCAGCGCTTTACGCGGCCTCAAATCCTATCCAATGGGCTTTTCACCCCCAACCCCGGCTTCTGCATCACGTGCAGGTAAATTTGTGTGGTGCTGAGGCCTTGTGTCCTCGCGTAAAAACCGGCGCTGCTGTTTTGGCTTGTCACAGGGTTGAGACTTTGGCATCGCAGAACCTATGAACAGGAAACAACGGCCGCGCAACCGGCCCGCCCCTAAGAAATCTGACGTGCCTGTAGACGTTGAGAAAAATTTCCCCGGCAACGCGCAGGGCTATCTTTCAAAGCATTGGATGGATCAAGTGGCCGCTGGCACTGAAAAAGGCATCCGCGATACCTATGCCTGGAAAGATGGAGTACGACGATTGGGATTGAAGGAGGCACGCCGGAGACTGAGATTGAGCCTCCTGGCCACCCAGTACCCCGAATTTAATCCCCGGAACTAAACCCGTCTAAAGGTTGTCCAACGGACTTTTCACGCCAATTCCCGGCTTCTGCATGACGTGCGTGTAAATTTGCGTTGTGATCACACTCTTATGCCCGAGCAGTTCCTGCACGGTACGGATGTCGTAACCATTCTCCAACAGATGTGTAGCGAACGAATGCCTTAATGTGTGCGGTGTGATAAGTTTGACCAGCCCCGCCCGTCGGGCTGCCGCCTTGACCGCCCGTTGCAACGTGTCCTCCTTCAAATGATGCCGTCGCCGCACACCATCGGCCGGGTCCACCGTAATGCCCCTGGCCGGAAACACCCATTGCCAGGCCCACTCGCGCGCGGCCCGCGGATACTTTCTGGCCAGCCCCTCCGGTAACCATACCGCTCCCAGTCCCTGCTTCAAATCATCCTCATGCCACAGCTTGACCCCTTCCAAATGCTTGGCCAAAACCGGTCCCAACACATCGGGCAACGTTGTCACCCGATCCTTGTCTCCCTTGCCTCCATGCACCACGATCTGGCCTCGCTCCACGTCCACGTCCTTGACCCGCAACCGCAGCAACTCCATCAACCGCATGCCGGTGCCATAAAGCAACTGTACTGGCAATTGATACTCCGCCACCACCGCCGCCAGCAGCCGACGCATTTCCGCCTGGCTTAACACCGAAGGCAACCGCGCCGGACGGCGCACCCGTTCAAAATCCGCCACCTTGCGCTCCATATGCAGCACCTCCCGATACAAAAACATCAACGCATTTAAAGCCTGGTTCTGGGTGCTCGCCGCCACCTTGCCCACGCTCGCCAGATGCGACAAAAACTCCCCCAACTGCCCACCACTCAAATCCCGCGGATGAATCTTGGCATTAAAAAAACGCACCAACCGCACCACCCACCCCCAATACGCTTCCTCCGTCCGCAACGACACGTGCTTGAACCGGCAAACCTCATGAAACTGCTCCTTCAAACGCGCTTTCGGATTCGGCACCAACCCCTCCCGCACCACCGACTCCCCTGCGGCATTTCCCACCGACTCCGGATGACCTGAAATTTCATCAAACATCAGTGTTGACAAAGCCATAAGCCGATTCATAGTCAAGAAAAAACAACAATGTTAGACCGCAGAATTGCGGTCGACTCATTGTTAGGTGTCATTGCGTATGCCTGGATTTTTCCGACGCTTTTTTCTTTCAGATTTCGGGCCACCACCACCGCCCGATGTTGCAGAGCAGCCGTCGTTTTCGAGTCAGCGCATCGTTGAGACGATTTACTCGGACTCCAAGCAGGAGCGGGTTTTTATTACAGTTGACGAGACCGGAGATTATCGGATTTATTTGCAGTGGTGGGACACGAGTGATTGGAAGGCTGGATATGGAGCACGCTGGAGTCATGCTCACCACAGCGGCAGTCACACAGACATGATTGAGCGAGCACGCGAGCTTGCCCACGAGCAATTAGGAAGTCCACGATATGACACCTAACAAGTCGCCGGAGCCAACCGCCGTTGGCGCTGTCAGTTCCGCTATCGCGGTTCACGCCGCGAGTCGGCGGTGGCTCAGCTTTTTTCGTTAGGCGGAATGCGAGAACTCCGATATGAAATCGTTAAGTCATATAGACGGACGGATTCCAGTGTTTGGCTGCCTTTCGGTCCTTGCGCCATTTATTGGAGCGGCCATTTGCCTGCTTTTTTACGTTTGGTTGTATTCAAAAGGGCCGTTGCACGATAATGCGGATAGCGGATTCCAGGTTAGACTTGCAATTGTGATTGCGGTAACTATTGCGTCTGGAGTAATTTTCGGCGGGATTGCTATTGTGAGGCGCGAGCGATATTTGTGGCTGGCCTATACCGGGCTCTTGTTAAGCGCGAGTCCAATTATCTTAGCGATCTTAGGAGCTTTGTTTCATATTTCGGCCTAACAATGGCGCTGCAGCCAACCGCCGCTACGCCGGTCAGTTGGACGATTTTATGAAATTCGATTGTCAGGATTGCATTTGGGAGTCACGCTCAGCGGCGGTGGCTGAGCTTGGACGTTAGGCGTATTTGCCGCAGTCGAAAGGAATCGCTATGAGTTACGATTTAGTTGCCCGTTCAAACGAAAAATACGAGCAGATGATTCCGAGAGCGCAGGCTCATGCGGTCATCGCACGGATTTCCGGTGTGCAGCCCAACGGTCCAGCGGGATTTACGATTGAGCGAGGGAAGAAGTTTTACTTGGAGGCTGATGTCGAGCTTGTAGATGGAGAAGGCAACAGTAGTGAAGAAGACATGACGAGTGAGAAAGTCAATTGCATCAACTTTCATGTTCCGGCTGCGTTTCAGGAGCTACTGAACGAGGAGATTAAGGTTGCTCAAGAGGTTGCAGATGGAGTTGGATGGCCTTTGATTGATTTACAGACAGGGCAGCCGGCAGCACCAGTGCCAGAGTTGCCGGTGCCACGGAAATCATGGTGGCAATTTTGGAAATGAAAAATACGCCTAACAAATCGCTCTCTCTTAGGTTGTAAAGTTGTTTCTTTGTTTTTCAGTTATTTTGTATTTCAGGTGTGGATCGGGGGGCTTTCAGCCGTGGAACGGAGTCCTTGGCGCGGAGCGACAAGGACGCAGTGGAAGGGCTGAAAGCCGGGTGGCGCTCCAGTGTCGCGCGTTAGCCCCCTGGCTGGCCGGGCGGATGAAGATGATTGAGGAGCCTCCCCCATCGGCAATGTTCTCACTCGGATCGTTCCGCCCGCGGCGGACGACGCGTTTGCTTTTATGGCCGTATGGCGGGAGCCTGCCGGAAGTGACGGAATGATGCAGGTGGCCGTCTGCGAGGCAGCGGCAACCGTTTTGCGGTCATCTTTCCGGCAGGTTCCCAAAGTCTTCATGTCACTGTCAGGAGCAAAATGGGTCAGGTTGGCTGGTTCATTGAGTTGGGCATGCTTTAGGCCGCTTGGACCAGCGGTTGAACTGCGGCGGGGAACTGGGAGGCGCAGCAAAACACCCGGCGCGGGATAAAGCCCTGCGCCGAACGGTCCAGGCCCCAGAGCAGTTTGAGGAATTTGCGGGCCACGGCCATCATCGCTTTTTGGCCGACCATCCCGTTGGCTTTCTTGCCGTGATAATAGGGGCCGTAAAGATCCGTTTTACGCACCCGCGGCAGCACGGCCTGCCTCAGCACCTTGCGCAACAGGCTGCGGCCTTTCTTGCTGATCCGCCGCCGGCCGACCATCGTGCCACTCTGCCGTTCGCACAGGTTCATTCCGGCATAACGCAACAACTGGGACCAGCTGGCAAAATCCTCCAGCGGCCCGGTCTCGGCCAGCACCCGTGCCAGCAACCCCTCGTTGATGAGTCCCGGGCGAGCCTGGAGGCGGACCTGACCCTGGGCCTGAAGCTCATGCAGCAAGCCGATCATCTTCTGACTGGCGGCTTCGAGCCGTTGCTGACAACGCCAATAATCCTCGAAGAGTTCGCGCAACTGCTGCTCCAGCAAGTCGCTGTAGCCCTTCTCCAATCGCTGGAGGCTGGAACGTTGCGCATCCTGCCAGAGCCGCTCCAACGTGCGCAAGCTCACCCCGTGCTTTTTCATTTTGCGGTAAAAGGCACTCTGTCCGGCGGCGACGATGCGATAGGGATTGAGGCCGAACTCCTGGTCCAGGTGCGGCAGGGCCGGGCTTCCAAACAGGAAATCCTTTTTGAAGGAGAACTCGCAAAAAAGCTGGGTCAACACCCGGTGAATCTGGCAGCGCAAGGCGACGTTGTGGGCCTCCTGGGTCTGGTAATAAGCGTGGGTTTCACGCAGGACCAGCCACGGTCCCGAAAGGTTCCGGTGGGTGAGGGTCTTGCCCAGTTTGGCCAGCAGAAACATCGTCTTGGGGTCCTTGAGATCACTCTTGGTGGCATCGTTGCTTTGGACCACCCGCAGCTTGCGGACACTCTCGGCATTGAGATAAGCGGTGAAATGACCGGCCTGACGCGCCAGCCGCAACAGGCGCCGTTCGTAGCCGCCGGTCGGTTCACACAGGACACACAAGCCGGCCAAACCGTGCTGGAGGGCCAAAGTTTTAAAATGCTCCAACGCCTTGAGAATGGGCAGATTGCGATTGGGAATGGTTTCCTCGACACAGTCCAGGGCGTTGGTTGCCAGGGGCAGTTCGGTGTAGGCGTAGAGCGCCTCCTTGCCGACATCGAAAGTGATCTGGAGCAGATTGGGATTGATGGGATTGAGTTTGGTGGTAGTTTTCATATTGTGAATTTGGTTTGGGGTATGGGCATCACGATCGTCGAGGCCACTCGGCTTACGACTCCTGTTTCGGTTGCAGATACCCCATTCCATTTTCCATTCGCAAGACCTAATAGCAGATGCAGGCAACAGCCGCTGCCCCCGCCAGCTGCGATTGATTTTATGAGATTTGTTTGTCATCATTCCATTCAACGTCCCGCTCGGCGGCTGTGCCTGAGCTCTGGACGTTAGGCGGCATCAACGCCACACATCATCTATGCTCACACAAAATAAAACCAAGACGAACATCGGAGTTGGTCTTGGCATTGTGTTTCAACTCGCAGCGCGTCTCATTCCAGCCACGACCGGTGACGCGGGAGCGATTCTCGCACTAATACTCCTGCTTGTTGGTGCGGTATTCTTCATTTGGGGCTGCATGAACTACGCAGAGGGCAAAGGCCACTCCAAGTGGCTTGGATTCCTCGGCCTACTGAGTTGCATCGGACTCATCATCTTGGTTTTCCTGCCGGACCATCACAAAGAAAACAAATGACCGTGCTGCCTAACAAATCACTGCAGCCAATCGCCGTTGGGCGTCCCAGTTCCGCCTTCGCGGTCAACCACTTAGCCCGGCGGTGGCTGAGTTCTGGACGTTAGGCATCATCGAGTGCGCTATGAAAACTATACTTACATTTGTCTTGTTGAGCTTTTTGTTAGCGGGATGCAGTCGCCACGACGCGACTATTCAGAGGGAGTTGACTGGCACATGGACTCGCCAATTTGGAAACGGTTTCCGAATCACGAACGTCATCGCACCAGACGGTAGCTATCAGTGTCAGATTGTCGGCCTGACCAATGGCACGATTGATAGTTTGGAAGGGAGATTGATTGCCAAGAATGGAGTTTTGATTGATACCGTGACAAAGGATAGCGACACGAATCAGCAGACGCCACGAGTTATGCAGTGGCAGATTGTCCACATTGACAGGCATGAGTTGGTCTTGAGTGGCAAGGTCTTGAGTGACAAGGGAGCCATCAGAGCGACTTTTGACAAGATTGAGAGATGATGCCTAACACCGCGCTGGAGCCAACGGCCACTGCCCCTTGAGATTTCGGTTGAGTTATGAAATTTGAGAGTCCAGATTGCAGTCGTGAGCCAGCCGCCCGTGACCGTGACTGAGCTCACCTCTGAGGTAATCCGTCAACGGTTTTTTTAGGATTTTTCCACTGGGTTTTTGAAGGGACTTTTGCCCAATTCCACGCGGTCGAACAAGGCCACCAACGGACTACCGCTTTTCCTCAAAGCCGCCTCGTAGATTTCCTCCCGATACGCCGTGCGGCTCTGCCAGCAACGCCAGATGATCCGCTGCCATTTGTAGGCCAGCGCCCGCACCGCCGTGTGGTGCGGATTGCCCTTGATGCGCTGTTGCAGGTAGTAGGCCGCCGCCCACCGGCTCCACAAAATGCTTTCCTTGGCAAACTCGTGGAAGCTCTGCTTGTGGAACTTGGGACACAGATACCGCCGGTGAATGTAACAACTACCCCCGCTGCGTTTGGTCACCGGCGCGATCCCCGTGTAATGCTGCAAATCCGCCGCCGCACCGAAGCGTTCGCGCTGTGAACCCATACTGGCCAGCAGTCGCGGCCCCAACACCGGCCCAGCCCCGGGCAGGCTGGCGAAGATTTCGTGGTCGGGATGCGCCGCGTAGGCCGACGCAATCTGTTTTTCATAGTTGATGATGGTCTGTTGCACCAGTTGCAGTTGGCGGCAGATCAACTGCACCCGCAGCGCGAAGCTCTCAATCAGCGCCGTCTCGTCGGTGACCGGCACGGCTTTTTCAACCAGGGCCAGCCGTTGCTCCAGCAGTTTGGCGCTGCGCGAGCCGTTGAGATAATAGAACGCTTTGAGCGTGGCCGGTTTGGCCTTTTGCACCGCCTGCAGGCTGGACCATTTGAGCAGGAACCGGGTGGCCAGGGGACGCCACAAGTCCTCGCCGCACAGCACCAGGGCTTGCGGAAAGTATTGTTTTAACAGGGCGATCAGGCGGTTGGTCAGGCCGGTGCGCTCGTCCACCACGGCCCGGCGGTGAAACACCCGTTGCTGCACCGCGCGGGTGGCGCTGTCCTCGGGCGCCCAAGGCTGGAGCTGGTCATGATGGGTCAGGAGCAACTCGGCCAGATACAGCGCGTCCTTGGCGTCGTCCTTGGCGCGGCTGGTGATCCCGCATTGCGGGACGGTATTTTTGGAGGGTGATGGGGTTGATGGGATAGAGCGTGATCCATTCATAAGCTTCGAGGAAGGCGATGAGATGGACGGCGGGTTGTTCCAGGCACAGCCCGACACGGGCCTGGGGATGTTCTTGACGGAGTTGGAGC
>DAIRTX010000071.1:0-19037 GCA_036803685.1 Verrucomicrobiota bacterium
GCGCCGACGTAGGAAATCGCCCAGCTCGTGGCGACGAACGTGAACGGCGTGGTGACGACCTCGTCGCCGGAGCCGACGCCGAGCAGCAGCATCGCCACGTGCAACGCCGAGGTGCCGCTGTTGAAACCGACGCAGTGTTCCGCGCCGATGAATTTGGCGAAGTCCTTTTCAAACTGCACGACGTCCGGCCCCAGGCAGAACGAGCAGTTGTCAATGGTCCGCGCGATGGCAGCATCAAGGTCCTTGCGCAGCGGCCGTATTTGCGCCACGAGGTCGAGATAAGGAATTTTGTCGTCCATTTCGTGGTGAAAATAATCCGGTTACGCGGCGATAAACAATCCAAATGTTCCGTGGTTTATTGTAGCGGCGGTCTGCGACCGTCGCAATATAATCAGCGGAGGTGGCGACGCTCATAGAACGCCGCTACAATTGAGAGTTTTCACACCAGCGTCAAAATGTTTTGCAGGCCGGCCAAAACTTGTTCGGGCGAAATTGCCGCCAGGCAGTGATTCGCGCTCTGGCAAACGCCCACCTTGCCGCTGCAGGAACAGGGGCTGCCGGTGAGCAAACGGTGGTGCCCGCCAATCGGTGCCCAAAGCACCGGCGAAGTGGCCCCGAACAGGGCCAGGGTCGGCACGCCCAAACCGGCGGCAAAATGCAACGGGCCGGTGTCGCCGGAAACGAACACTTCGGCGCGCTTGAGCACCGCGAGGTACAACGCCAGGTCGGGAATCGGCTGCAACACGGGCGCATCCGGGGCCAGCCGCTTGAAATCGTTCAGCAATGATTCCTCGCGCGCGCCGGTGCCGGTGGCGAAAATCAATTTGAGTCCGGCGGCAGCGGCCAATTGATAAAGCGCCACCCAGTGCGTCAACGGCCACTCCTTTTTCGGCTGGCTCGAGGCGATGTGGCAAAGAATGGCGCGATCCGGCAGCAACTTCGCCGCCGCCGCGGCCAGCGCCGGGGCGCTTTGAATTTCCGGTTCGAGCGGGCCGGGCGCGATGTCCCACGCGGAAAGCAGATTCATCATCCGCGCCGACTCGTGTTCCAATTTGTTTTCCAGCACGACACGCTGGTTGTAGCAAAACCGGCGGCCCAAAAATCCGCCGCGCTGCGCCCAGCCGAGCCGCCGGCGCGCGCCGATCAGAAAACCCAGAATGGCGCCGCGATCATTGCTGGCGAAATCCACCGAACGGTCGAAGCGTTCGCGGCGCAGCGCGCGGATAACCGGCCAGGATTGGCTGATGCGGGCGTGTCCGCGCTGGCGCGGCATCGGCCACACGCGATCCAGCCAGGGCAGATGATTAAAAATGGGCGCAACTTCCTCCGGCACCAGCACGTGCAATTCACCATTCGGAAAGTGGTCGCGAATCGCCCGCAGCGCCGGGGTCATCAGCACCGCGTCGCCGAAGTATTTGAACTGGATCGCCAGAATTTTCAACGGCGGCGCCATATTTTTGAGAAGTGAATTATGGCCGTGCCCTGCGTCGGGCGCGAGAATTTTCGGGGCCGGCCCGGATAAATTCGCCTTTACGAGCTTCGCCAAGTTGTTTATTGCTCCGCCCTGTGTCCAAAAGGCCCGACAGTTCCAGCCCAAGACTTGTTTCCCAGGCAGCTTCAAGCCGGCGGGCGGGCGAGGCTGTTTCCACCAAATAGTAACGGCTATGGGCATGGAACCAGTTGATCAGGATAACCCGCGACCGGTGGATGACGACCAGAGACCGGGACAGCATTTTCGGAAGGATGGGAAATTAATTGTCATCAGCCTCCGGACCGGCCGTCTCGCCAATCGTCTCACGCTGTTCGCACAGTTCATCGCCTTGGCGGAGGAACAGGGGCATCGCATAATCAACTTCGCCTTTCATTCCTACGCCCACCTTTTCGAGACAACGCGCCGGGACATCTATTGCCGTTATCCGGTTGCCGAACGGCGAAGCTGGCTGGACGTTGTTCCCGGCGTTGCCGCCGCACTCCGCAAAACACGGATTTGTTACCAGATTGTCTGCTACGCCAGCATCTGGAATGAGAGCTTCCCGGTTTTCGGCAAGAAGGTGGTCACGCTGCGCGAAAAGCCGGGGTCAAAGGTCATGCCGCTGGATGGACCGGGGATTCAGACCCAAATCCGTGACGCCCGGATTGTCTTCGTGCATGGCTGGTGGTTTCGCGCGCCGACGGACTGGATACAGCGGCACGCGGAAAAAATCAGGGCCTATTTCCGGCCCATCGAAGAGTATGACCGCGCCAGTCGCGAAGCCGTGGATCGCTTGCGGCGTGACGCGGACATCGTTGTCGGCGTTCACCTTCGCCATGGTGATTATCGCGCCTTGCAGGGCGGCAAATATTTTTTCCCCGCTTCGCGGTATGCCGGCTGGATGCAGGAATTGGCCGCGCAATTTCCGGATCGCAAAGTCGCCTTTTTCGTTTGCAGCGACGAACCGCGAACCGCGGACGAATTTCCCGGATTATCGGTCGGACTGGGCGCCGGTTCGCCGGTGGGCGACCTCTACGCCCTGGCCGGGTGTGATTATATTTTCGGACCCCAAAGCACTTTTACGCAATGGGCTTCCTTTTACGGCAATAAGCCGCTGTTTCTCCTGAACGATGCCAACGCCCGGCTGGAACGCGCAAAGTTTCGCATCTCCTGCCTGGATGTATGTGTATAAAGTCAGCTTTGGAACTGAAGTTCGTAAAGCTTTTGGTAAATGCCGCCGCGCCGGATCAACTCCGCATGCCTGCCGGTTTCAACAATCCGGCCCTGGTCGAGCACGACAATCAAGTCGGCGTGGAGAATCGTCGAGAGCCGGTGCGCGATGCAAATTGTGGTGCGGCCCTTCATCAATTCATCGAGCGCGGATTGCACCGCGCGTTCGGATTCGGTGTCGAGCGCGCTGGTGGCTTCATCCAAAACCAGAATCGGCGCGTTCTTCAAAACGGCGCGGGCGATGGCGAGGCGCTGGCGCTGGCCGCCAGAAAGGGAGACGCCTTTTTCGCCGATGATGGCGTCGAAGCCTTCGGGTTTTTGCGTGATGAAATCGTAGGCGTAGGCGTGTTTGGCGGCGGCGACAATTTCGTCGTTCGTCGCGCCGAGGCGACCGAGTTCGATGTTCCGGCGGATGGTGTCGTTGAATAAAATATTTTCCTGCGCGACGACGGCGATTTGATTCCGCAAGTCGCGCGTGGAAACGTCGCGGAGGTCCACGCCGCCGATTTTAATCACGCCGCGCGCCGGGTCGTAAAAACGCAGGAGCAGGTTGGCGAGCGTGGTCTTGCCGGAGCCGCTGGCGCCGACCAGCGCGATGAGCTGGCCGGCCTTGACGGTGAGGTTGATGTTGTGCAGCACGGTTTTTTCGCCGTAGTTGAAGTCGAGGTTTTGAAATTCGATGTCGGCGTGCGAGGCGTGGAGCATTTTCGGCTGCGCGGGTTCCGGCACGGAATTTTTCGTGGCGAGCAGCTCGAAGACGCGTTCGCTGGCGGCGCGGGCCTGATGAAGCTGGTTATGCAGTCGCGTGAACGCCTTGATGGGCGGATAAATCATCACGATGGCGAAGATAAACATGAAGAAATCCGACGCCTTGGGCCGCTGGTCGGCCGGCAGGTTCTGCACATAAAAGAAAACCAGCGCGATCCCCGCGGCCCCGAATAATTCCATGAGCTGGCTGGGAATTTCGTTGGCGCGGATGACGCGCATGAGCTGGCTGACGTATTTTTTTGTCGTGGCCTTGAATTGTTCTATGACGGTGGCTTCCAGGTTGTAGGCTTTGATGACACGGTTGCCGGTGAAGGACTCGTGCATTAGGTTCGTGAGTTCGGCGTTGTATTCCTGAACGGCGCGCGCGGATTTGCGGACCTTGCGTCCATAAATAATGATCGGCACGATACACACGGGGAAAACCACGATGGACACCAGCGTCAACGTGGGCTGGATGATCAGCAGGACGGCGAGCGTGCAAAGGATGGTTACCGGGTCTTTGACGGCGGAGGCAAACGAACTGCCGACGATGTTGTAAAGCACCTGTGTGTCGTTGGTGATACGCGCGATCAAATCGCCAGTGCTGGCGCGGTTGAAAAATCCGAGCGAAAGATTTTGCAGGTGACTGAACAGTTTTGTGCGGATATCGGCGATGGCGTGCATGGCCGACCAGTTCGTCAGATAAACACTCAAGTAGGACAGTGTGTTGCGGAGCAGTACGATGGCGGGAATGGCGCCCGCCACCAGCGCCCAGCCCAGTTGCGAGGTGGGGGCGGGCAATTCCGGCGCCGCCGAGACCAGCCGGTCTGTGAAGGGATGAATCCAGTGCGGTGTCTTCGCCAGATGTTTGGCGAGCTGTTCGTGGAAATTGGTCGAGCCGGTGAAAATTAGGTCCATAACCACCTTGGCGGCACCCAGCAGCGCGCCATTGGTCAGGCCGTAAAGAATGCCGCAGACCAGACCCAGAAAAAACCGGCCGCGATAAGGCCGGACGAAGCCCCAGATTTGGCGCAGGAAATAAATCACTATGTTTTAATTTATGCCCGCGATGCGAGTGCGGGCGAGAATTTTCTTTCCGGCCGCGCCGCGCATTTTTGGGTTGCGCGCTTAACTCTCCGGCTGCCGTGTCCAAGACTGGCCGCATGAACTTGCGGCCAGTCGTCAAATACCGGCTGTGGCGCGACACCACGCATTGCGGGAATCACGCGCCACCGCTCCACCTGAATTATCTGCCATTGTTAATGAAAATGCCACATCTGCCCCGTGCGGGTTTCAACAATTCAAGATTCAATTTTTGCAGCCGTTCGACGTTCGACCGCCTCCGGGCTTGACACTTCCTGGCCGGCATCTCAGCATCGACCTAATGAGTCGGGTGGGGAAAAACGTTTCTTCATCCTTCGTAAGATGGCGAGAGCGCCTTTGTCCGAAGGCCCCGCTGACACGGCTGATGGGGATGCTGGCGATCGCGGGCCTCGTTTGGGTTGGGGCGTTGTCCGTCGAGAGAAAATGGGCGCCGGTTCGTAGACTTTGTGGGGTCGTCGAGCTGGCCAGGCTTGAAAAAAACAGCCGTGAACCAGTTCCGTTCCAAGGGCGGCATCCCGTCATTCGCGAGCGGCTGGTTGTGCACGCTGGAGGCGGGATTGACGGCAACACGTATGTGAATTCAATTGACGCCATCGAGGCGAATTATCGCCGTGGTTATCGAGCGTTTGAGGTGGATTTTTCCTTCACAAGGGATGGGGCGCTGGTTCTTCAGCATGACTGGGGCGAACACCCGGACCGCAGTCTGCCTGGCAAAATTCACGCGAACATCGCTCAGGTCTTTCAGCATGAGCGGCAGGATTTGGGGAGAGATCAGGCTCCCACGCTGGCCGAATTCCAGGCGACGCGAATCTTTGGCCGGTATCAACCAACGACGTGGGAGATGGTTGCGCAATTCCTGCGGAGCCACCCGGACGCGTGGGTGATCACGGACACAAAATACAACAACGAAGAAGTCCTCAGTGACATCACCCGTGCGACGCCAGGAGTTTGTGGCCAGGTGATTCCTCAGATCTATACGTTTAGTGAATATCCCGTAGCCAGACGCCTTGGGTTTTCCCGGGTGATATTGACGCTTTACAAAACGAAATATTGGAATCGTTCCGTGATTGCGTTTGCGGCGTCGCGGGATGTGTCTGTTACGATGCCGTGGAGCCCCCGGAATTATGCGCTTGGCGGGCAATTAACCGACAAGGGGGTGGAGGTGTTTTTTCATACGGTGAATGATCCCTCAGCGCTGACGGCGCATCCGCGCTGGAAATACTACACGGATTTCATTGACCCGGCCTTGGACGGGTCGAAGTAGGCGCGGCGGCAATCAGTTCGTCCAGATTTTTGAAACCGATGGGCGCGAGCATTTCGCGCGCTTCGGCGGCGTTCGGCCCGATGTGGCGGCGGACAAACGGGCCGGGTTGCGCGGGCAATTCAGTCGCGTCGGACGATTGATTTTTTTAAAGGTTCATTCACGGATTCAGTCAAAACCGTGCGGGGAAAGTAAGGTTTGGCAAAGACAAAGCAAGCGGATTTGGTCTCGTGAATGGCGGGGCAACGGTCGTTGGAAGTATGTATTTCGCTGGCGTAAGGGGAGCTTTTCTCCAACCGTGGGTTCCGTGCTCAAAACCCAAGATTCTTTTCTAGACTGAGGGGATAAAAATTGCTGAACTCACGCAAAGATGCCTGACGCCATCACCGCAAAAGATTTTCTCCAGCGCACCCGCAACGCCCGGAAGGTCATGGTGTTTGGTTTGGGTTTTTTGGGTGACATGGTTCATTTGTTGCCGGCTTTATGGATGGTGCGGTAGGCTTTACATGGTTCGCGTTTCATTCTTTGGTTACGTCCCGTGACTCACGACAAAAAACAAAGTCCTCTGCTTCGGCTGCTGGCACAACGCTACACGCCACCCTTCCACCATGATCTGCCAAGCACGGTGGCCGGGATGCTGGAGAAAGAGTCCCGGCGGCATAAGTTTTTGGAGAATTTCAAACTGTTAAGACGATGGCTCTGGCTAAAATTAAATCTTCCGTCGCATCTGTTGCGTGACCAACTGCCTCCGCCGCCGGCCAGATTGCTGTGGCTCCATTATTCCAGCGTGTCTATTGGTGATTCAATAATGGAGCTGGCTGGACGCGCCCTGCTTGGCGATTATGAAGTGAACCTGCTGACAAACAAACAATACGCCGAGCTTTATCGCGGAGACCGATTCATTAAAAGGGTTTTTACAAACGAGTCCGACGTAAGTGCAGCAGAGTATGATTTTGTTCTGCTGGATATATTCAACACGCGTTCGGTTCAGCTCAAGCGGCGCATATGTCCCGATTTGCCATTTGCCTGCATGCAGGGGTTTTTTTGGGGAGCGAATTACAATCGGATGTTATTCAGTTGCTACCGGATTCATCATCTGCTGGGCTATCCGCACGGCGAGAAGGAACTTAGCCGGTTCCTGTCACCGCGTCTTTTTGTTGAAGATGACCCCTCTCCTTTGCCACCGAAGCGGAAACAAAACCGCTGTGCGTTGTTGCTCGGTGGAGTGGATGCCAAAAGGACATATCGTCACTGGCCCGATGTGATTCGAAGTTTGCGCGACAGATGGCCTTCCGATCGGGAGTTTCCAGAATTTGCGCTGATCGGCTCTCAAAATGGACGGTCCTGTGTCGAACCGGTCATGGCAACGCTCGATCATTGTGAGGCCGCATCTTACGTTGGCGCTTTGACGTTGCGACAGACTGCCCGCGCGATTGCTGCTTGCGATTTCTTTATGGGCACTGATGGAGGCTTGATGCATTGCGCCGTCGCTCTGGATGTGCCGGGCGTCGCGATCTTTGGCAAGTTTCTGCCGCAGCTTTATCTTCCGCCGCAGTCGGACATGCAAGCCATTTACGACCCGGCAAATGTCAACAACGTGCCGGCAAGTATCGTGGCTGAAGCCATATTGAAGCATCCATGGATGTCTGGCCGAGGATTTTCAAAATCTACCAAGTGCTAATGCCAAAACAAATTTCCAATTCCGACGACATTCTGCACGGACGATCTCGCAAGCACGGAAAAATTCTTTTGATCCGCTTCAAGTCCATCGGCGACATCCTGTTCACGTTGCCCGCGGTGCATGTCATGCACGATAGGTTCTGGACAGACCCCAGACTTTGAATAGAAAGGCGAACATAAGCTGGCTGCCAATATGCGGCGGTCGTGCGGACAATGCGAGCAGTTTGCCGGCGTCGGTTGGAGGGCAGGCGATTTCTTTTGCGAGCCGCCCGAAGGGTGGGATAGGATTTGTGCGGTTCGCGCGCCACGGTAAAGTCGCGGAACCTCATAAATTTCAACGCCATGCCGGAACCCGTCAGCCTTTACATCATCGCCTATCAGGAAGCGGCCAACCTTCGGGAGGTGCTGCCGACGGTTTTGTGGGCGGATGAAGTTGTCGTCGTGGACTCGTTCAGCACCGACGACACGGCGGCGGTCTGCGCGCAGTTCGGCGTGCGTCATGTGAACGTGAAATTTGAAGGCTTTGGAAAACTTCGCAATGACGCGCTCGCGCTGCTGAAGCACGACTGGGTGGTCAGCATTGACACCGATGAACGCAGCACGCCTGAATTTGCCGGCGAAGTCCGCCGCACGCTCGGCGCGCCGCGGCACGCGGCGTATTTCGTGCCGCGCCTGAACTATTTTCTCGGCCGGCCCGTCCGCCGTTGCGGGCTGTATCCCGACTACCGCCAACCGCAGGTTTTTGATCGCCGCAAATTGAAATACCGCGAAGACCTTGTGCATGAAAGTTTCGATTGCGAAGGCCCCGTCGGCTATTTCCAAAACCCGGTGCTGCAACATCCGTGGCCGTCGCTCGCGGTGGTGCTGGCCAAGACCGACCGTTACACCACGCTGATGGCAAAGCGGTATTTTGCCGCGGGCCGCCGCGCTGGTTTCCGCCAGCTCGCGCTGAATCCGCTTGGCGCGTTCCTGAAAAAATATCTCGCGCAGCAGGGCTTCCGCGAAGGCATCGTCGGCTTCATGGTCTGCGCGCTGCACGCTTATTACACGTTTCTGAAATACGCCAAGCTCTGGGAGCTCCAAAATAAATCCACGCTGTGACGTCCCGCCCGCATCTGTTGCTTTACGAACCGCGCACCGAAGGCCATCACCTTGGCTGGCTGCGGTTCATTGCCGAGGATTTGCTGGCGGCCAATTTCCGACTGTCCATCGCCGCCGACCTCCGCGCCGGTTCGCGGGAACGCGTCGAACAGCAACTGGCCGGACCGCTGGACGACCTCCGCCTGCTGCCCGCGCACGACGAAACCGGCCGCCGTCATCTCGACGGCAAAGCCCGTTCCGTCGCGCACTGTCTGCAGGCCAGCGGCGCCGAAAATGTTTTCCTTTGCGCGCTGGACGAAATTGCCTCGCACTGCTGGCGGCGCGCAACATTCGGCCTGCGTCCGCCGTCGGCATTGCGCGGACGGATGGGCGGCATCTACCACCGGCCGCGGTTTCTCGCCACGCCGAAATGGTCGCCGGACCGCTGGATGAAATCGCCCGGTTTCCAGCGCCTGCTCCGCGAAGGCTGGTGGCGGCAGATGTTGTTCGTGGATGAATTTCTGGCCGCCGAACTCCAGTCTGTTTACCCGTCGTCGCCGATTTTTTTTCTGCCCGACCCGTGCCCGCCCGGTTACGACAGCGACCCAATCACGGCCAGAAACAAGCTGAAGATTCCCCGCGACCGGAAAGTTTTACTTTTTTACGGAACCGGTGCCCGGCGCAAAGGATTGCATCTGGCAGTCGAGGCCATGCGGCAATTGCCGCCGGAATCGCCCGCGTTCCTGCTCTGTGCGGGCCAGCAAAATCCGTCCGGCAAAACCGCCGCCGGCCTCGCGCAGCTCGTCCGGCAAAACCGCGCGTGTTTGCTCAACCGCTACGTCACGGTCGAAGAGGAAAAAATGTGTTTCGCTGCGAGCGACGCGGTATTGCTGCCTTACCTGAACCACTTCGGCACCAGCGGGGTCCTGTCGCGCGCCATGTCCGCCGCCAGGCCGGTGATCACTTCGGACGAACAATTGCTCGGCCGGCTCACCCGCGAACGCCGGCTCGGCCTGGTGTTTCCCTCCGGCAATATTCCCGCGCTCCGTAACTGCATCAGCCAAATTGTGCAGCTTTCCGCAACTGGGGCTGTGCCGTTTGCCGCCGCCGCCCGCGACTACGCGAAAACCTTTTCGCGCGAAGCCTTCCGCGCCGCGTTGTTGGAATCGTTTGCGCCCAGGCCCCCGGATCCCAAACGCCTGTGGACATGAATATTCTCCTGATCCGCCTCAAATCCATCGGCGACATCCTGTTCCTCCTGCCGGCCGTCCACCGGCTCCGAGAAAATTTCCCCGGAGCAAAAATCACGTTTCTCACTTCCCGGGGAAATGCGCCGCTGCTGGAAGGTTTTCAGGAGGTGGACGAAGTCATCACGCTGGATCGCGCCCGCTTTCAGAGCGGAAATCCCGGAGCCATTTTGTCAGAGGCGTTTTCCCTGTTTCGCCGGTTGCGCCGCGGAAGATTTTCGCTCGTGGTGGATTTCCAAGGCTACGGCGAGACGGCGTGGCTGGCACGTTTGAGCGGCGCGCCGCAACGCTGGGGCAACGTATATGGCCCGGGACGGCGCTGGGCTTACACTCACGGTGTGACCCGCAACGAACGCATTCATCATGTTGACTGGTATCTCTCGCTGCTCGAGCAATGCGGCCTTCGTTCGGGAACAATTCTCAACGAATTCGTTCTGCCGGACAATGCGTTGAACGAGGCACGACTGTTTTTTGCCGCGCACAATTTGAAAACCGGCAAGCCCGCGCTTTTCATCCAGCCGTTCACCAGTTCGCCCAAAAAAAACTGGCCGCTTGACCGGCAACTTACTGTGGCGCGGCATTGGCAAAAACACGGAGTCCAAATTTTGTTCGGCGGCGGCCCTTCGGAGCGGGCTGCGTTGGAACCGGTTTGTCAGGCGGGTTTTCCGGTTTCCGCCGGCGCGCCGCTGCTCGTCACCGGGGGGCTGATGAAGCTCTCTTTCCTCATCCTGGGCGGGGATACCGGCGCATTGCATCTGGCGGTGGCAATGGATAAACGGGTGGTGATGACCCGGGACTCCATCGCCCCAGGCAGCCCGTATCCGTATCAACATCCGGATTGGGCAGTTACCCCAACCAGTGGCCGGGACGTTTCCAGCATCGAAACCGGTGCGGTCATCGAGGCGTGCGCGCGGGCGATCAGCGAACGGGCCGGTGGCACCGCTGGTTAAATTGGAAACCAAACCACTCTTCAGCCCCGGCATCCACCATCGCCGCGGTTTTTTCCAGGATTTTGGGCGGCAGCTGACTGGATTGAGTTTGTTTTCATTTCTGGAGAGAGTTTAGTCTCGACTTGATGTTCATTTTTCTGAATTTTAACCGCCAATAGCATGGCTCCCAAACGAATATCTGAAAGTGACATCGGTGCGCGTGGACGGCTTCACCGCGAATGGATGGCTTATGTGCTCCTGTTGATAACCTTTCTGCCTTTGACCATCCCCAATTGGTGGGAAGGAGGCTGGAGGTGTTCGCTGTGGCAGTTGTTTTTGTGGCTGGCCTTATTCGGCAATAGATTGTGGGCGGTGCTGATATTGGTGCCCTTCTACCTGCTAACACCAATGCTGGTATATGTTGCAACCCATTACGGCCCGCCCAATTTGGATTTTCTCGGCGGGGTGTGTTTCACCGGCGGCGACAGCGTCAGCCTCGCCGCCGAACGTCGAGCGTATCTTAAGGGCATTCCGGGCGCATTTTTCTGGTTATATCTGTTGCTGCTGGTTCCACTGCTTGCAGCCTGGCATTTCAGCCGGGCCGCGCGAAAGCGAACGCCGGTGAAGGTGCGAGTGATTTTACTTCTGGTTTGCGGCCTGGTGTTGGCGCACTGGGTTTACCGCGCTCGGCATCTTCATAGCACGATTTTTCATGGAGTTGTCGCCAAGAGAATCGGCAGTTATCAGCCACTGGGGTTGCCGTTGTCGGTCGCGCTCATGATGCTGGATGCCGACGGCGCGCGTCAGGCCATAGCGAAACGGGATCGTTTTGATTGGAAAGCCTCGACCCCATCAAAACTGGACAATGTGATTTTTGTCATTGGCGAGTCCGCTCGGGCTGATCATTTTTCTCTGAATGGCTACAGCCGCCCAACCACTTCCGCTTTGTTGGAAGTCTCCAATTTGATCAGTTTTTCAAAGGTGGTTTCTCTGGCTCCAAACACGATATTGTCGTGGCCCTTTCTGCTAACGCTCAAAGAGCCGGGTGACTCTGCGCTCTGGCCGAAAACCAAGTCATTTATTTCAGCTTTTCGGGAAGCGGGCTACTCCACCCGCTTTGTCTCTTTTTATATGGATCAGAATTATACCGTGCGCGACCCTTTGTCGCTCATTGCCTTCGACGCTGAAGCCGTCATCAGGGGATTTACATATACAAATCAACAACGGAGATCCGATTTGGACATGTTGCCGACCATCCGGTCACTGGTTGCCCTTAAACAATCCAAACTGATTGTCATCGGCACGCGAGGAACACATCCCGGATTTGAAAGCAGTTGTCCGTTGGAGTTCAATGTATTCCAGCCAAGCAATTTTACAGAAAAGGAAACGCCGGAGACTTTCCGGAACGGATATGACAATACCTTGTTGGTGACCGATCGGTTTTTGAATTCCATCATCGAGATGCTGCACGACAGCCGGTCCGTCTTATTTTACATCTCCGATCATGGTCTTGCGGTCTATGACCATGATAGTGGCTTGCGTGAACAGATCTTCGTCCAAGCTGAATATCGCCCGGCTTGTGTGGTTTGGGCTTCGGATCAATTTTTGGCGGATAATGGGAATCGCCTGCGCTTTGAGCGCGGTTGGCAACATCGGGCCTCCATGGTTACCAGCGATTATATGCTTCACTCACTGTTTGATCTCTGTCGGTTGAAATCGCCCTGGCAGGATCCAGCCAAAAGCCTGTTCAACGCTGCGTTTAAGCCGCCAAAAACCTGCCGGGTGGAAGACTTCTATGGAAACTGGCATGATCTGGCCACGGTTCCCATTCCAATTGACTGATGGCTTGGTTCAACCAATCAACTGGTAGTGTTTCTTGCTGAACCGCACGCCGAAAATTCTCTCCAGCTTCAGCATCAGCCGGTGTTTTTTTTCGCGTGAAGTCAATTTATGATTGGGGTCGGCGCGGAAAATTCCATTGGCTTTCGGCAGCCAGTTCTGCACGATGCCTGGGTGGGTGCCGGTGAAACGCCGCAGCGTCGCGGCGTCCACCTGGCGATAATCCACCATCGGGGCCGGCCCTTCGGACCAGAATTTTGTCACCACGTTGGTTTTCAATTTCATCTCGGCCTCGCTGCGCACCCAGCCGTAGTGATACATCGTCGCGCCCGTGTGCGCCGCGCGCGGGTAGCGGCCTTTCTTGTGTTTCTCCAGCACGATGAAAAACAATCCTTCCGGCCCCCACGCCGGGATTGTGTTGCGGATGATCCGCACCTCCGAACGATACCAGCCCGGCGACCACGCATACGTGTTCGCGTTGCCATAAAAATGCAGGTAATCGAAAACCAGCGCCTCCACGCGCGCGTTATTCAGGTGCCGCTCCATCGCCGCGCGGATTTTGGGCAGATCATTTTCGTGAACCACCTCGTCGGCTTCGAGGTAAAACGCCCAGTCGCCGGTGCAATTGAACAGCGCAATGGATTTCTGCTGGCCATAGACAAAACCTTTCACACTGTAATCCGGCTGGATCCGCTCGTTCCATTGCGTCGGGATGATGCGGATTTTCGGGTCGCCGATGTCGCGCACCATTTTTTCCGTGTCGTCCTCGCACGGGCCGAGCGCCACGACGAATTCATCCACGATCGGCAAAATCGAGCGGATGGACGCGACGAACGGATAGCCGAGCTTCTGTCCATTGCGAAGAAAAGTAAAGCCGCTGATTTTCATTAGGGATGCTGGCCGATTAATTTGAGGAATTTGACAAAGGGATACCAGTAGGGAATCAGCCGTTCAAATTCCCACGGCTGCTTTTGGGTGGCGCGCATGATTTTGGAAATTTTTTGGCGCATGTAAGGCTTGGCCTTGACGTAGTGAACAATCGTTCCCTGCGAATGGAGGATTTCCACCCTGGAAATCCGCAGAATTTCGGAGACGGAAAATTGTTCAATGGTGTGCTGGCCGGAGCCGGTGGCCAGCAGCGCATCACACAATTCCAGCGCCCGGCGGATGAGGATGGCATCCTGACGATGAATGCCGATGACGCCCGAGTTACACATCCACGAATCTTTGGTGTAATGATATGAGGTGCGATCCGAAAGCGTGGTTTGAAACGCGGCAAATTCCGGGAACGGATTTTTTGCCTCGAAGGCATCCATGATGGCCCGGCCCGGCGACAATTTATTGGCGAGCGACTGGATGTTTCCTCGGACAAAAGTATCCGAGTCCAGAAAAACCACGTTTCCGGGATACAGTTCCAAGCAGCGCAAGATGACGCACAGTTTTGCCCGGTGGATGAATTTGGTCTTGCCCCTCATATCCGCCAGTTGGCCGGCGATGGATTCGCAGACCACCGGCCAGCCCTTTATTTTTTCAGGCTGGTCGGTGAAAATTATCACCCGGCTTAAACCCGCATCCACCTGTCTTAACAGCGTGCCCACACTGTAGGCCGCCTCAAGGAAGCAATCTTCGTGGGAGCCATATATTAGATAAACGTAATTGGTCATATCCCCAAGTCCTGCTCACATTCAAACCTGAAAAACCCGCTAACTTTCATGCGCCGATGCTATCCTGCATTGCGCGTCAGTCGCCAAACAATTTTTTCAACTGTTCGCGCGCGGCGGTCTCACGGGAATGGCCGGCTGCTTTCGGCTCCCAGGTGCGGTGGATAAACTCAAAATACTCGCAGAAATTGCCGGCGTGCTTTTCCAGCACCGGCTCAGCCCGGCGCTCGCGGCATTGCTGGGCCGCGCGCGGGTCATAGTGCGCGCAGTTCAGGCAGACGCGCAGGTCGCGGCCCGGCAGCGCATGCAGGTCTCGCCGCGTCCCGGCTGGCCGGTTAGTGTCCATTCCTCGCCGCAGTTGTGGCAGTGTCGGGTCATGCGGATTTTGAATTTACGATTTTCGATTTATGCATGGTCAAACTTTACTCTCGTAAATCGTAAATCGTAAATCGTAAATTGGCGGCAAACCATCCGGCATGAAAAAGGTCTTGGCTTCACTTTTCTGGCTCCTGCTCGCCCTGGCCGGCGCGGCAGCGTATGCCACGCTGGCGTTTCGCCGGAGCGAGCCGATCAATTCCGCCTACATTCTCATCGCGGCGATTTGCACCTGCGCCATCGGGTACCGGTTTTATTCCAAATGGATTGCCGCGCGCCTGCTGGCGCTCAACGACCGCCGCGCCACACCCTGCGAAGTCCACGACGACGGCAAGGATTTTGTCAAAACGAACAAATGGGTTGTCTTCGGCCATCACTTCGCGGCCATTGCCGGGCCGGGGCCGCTGGTTGGCCCGGTGCTGGCGGCGCAATTCGGTTATCTGCCCGGCACGCTGTGGATTCTCATCGGCGTTGTGCTGGGTGGCGCGGTGCAGGACTTCGTCATTTTGTTTTGCTCGATGCGGCGTGACGGCAAATCGCTCGGCCAGATGGTCAAGGAGGAATTGAATTCGCCGGCCGGCTTCATCGCGGTGCTGGCGATTCTGGCCATTCTGGTGATTTTGCTCGCGGTCCTCGCGCTCGTCGTGGTCAAGGCCCTCGCCGAAAGTCCCTGGGGCATTTTCACCGTGAGTGCAACAATTCCCATTGCGCTGTTCATGGGCGGTTATATGCGCTTCTGGCGTGTGGGCAAAGTGCTCGAAGCCTCGGCCATCGGCGCCGGGCTGCTGTTGCTGGCGGTGTGGGGTGGCAAACTGGTTTACGAAAATCCGCACTGGTCACAGGTCTTCGGCCTGAGCGACATCACGCTGGCCTGGGCGATCATTGTTTATGGCCTGGCGGCGAGTGTGCTGCCGGTCTGGCTGCTGCTCGCGCCGCGCGATTACCTCAGCACGTTCATGAAACTCGGCACGATCTTCGCGCTCGCGTTCGGCATTCTGCTGGTGCTGCCCGATTTGAAAATGCCTGCGCTCACGCAATTCACGGATGGTTCCGGTCTGGTCGTCGCCGGAAAAATCTTTCCGTTCTGCTTCATCACCATCGCGTGCGGCTCGATTTCCGGCTTTCACACGCTCATCGCCAGCGGCACAACGCCCAAGCTCATCACGCGCGAGAGCTACGCCCGGTCCATTGGCTACGGCGCGATGTGCCTCGAATCGCTCGTGGCCATCATGGCCATCATCGCCGCGTGCGCGCTGGACCCGGGCGTCTATCTGAGCATGAACGTGAAGGGCGAGGCGGCGGCGACCGTCGCGAAGGTGACGGCGCTCGGTTTTCCCGTGACGGTGGAACAAATGAACGGGCTCGCCGGCCAGATTGGCGAGAAATCACTGTTTGGCCGCACCGGCGGCGCGGCGACACTGGCCGTCGGCATGGCGCAAATTTTCTCCAAGGTCGTCAACGGCCGCTGGCTCGATCTGTGGTACCACTTCGCCATCATGTTCGAGGCGTTGTTCATCCTGACCACGGTGGATGCCGGCACCCGCGTGGGCCGCTATATTCTTCAGGATTTTCTCGGCCACGTCTGGAAGCCGCTGGGCGACACGCGCAGTCTCCGCGCCAATTTGGTGGCCAGCGGATTGATGGTGGGGGGCTGGGGCTGTTTCCTGATCCAGGGCGTGCGCGATCCGCTTGGCGGCATCAATTCGCTTTGGCCGCTGTTTGGCATCGCCAACCAGATGCTTGCCGCCATCGCGCTGTGCCTGGCCACGACGATCATTTTAAAAATGCAACTTGGTGGGTCGAAGGTCGAGGGCCGAGGGTCGAGGGCCGGCAAACCGGTGCTGGCGCTCATCACGTTGGTTCCGCTCATTTGGCTGGTGGCGGTGACGTTCACGGCGGGTGTGGAAAAAATCTTCCATTCCGACGCGCGCGTTGGATTTCTGGCGCAGGCGCAAATGCTGGCCGGTAAAACACCCGACATGCAAAAGGCGCTCGACGATGCAAACGCTGCGGCCGATGTGACCGCAATTGACGCCGCTCAAAAAGCGTTGCACGCAAACCGCACGCTCCGGTTCAACAACCTCCTCGACGCCACCGTCGCCGGAATTTTTCTGGCTCTTGTCATCGCGATTGTTTTGTTAAGCTTGCGTGAGTGGATTTTGCTGCTGTCGCGGCGCAAACCGGCGGTGTTGCACGAGACGGAACCGGTCTGGTTGCCGGATTACGCGGTGGTGGAAGGCGGACGCAGGTTCAGCGGCGCGGCCGGCACCGCCGCCCTGGCGCTGGCGCTGGCGAAGGAATGGTCCGGCGAATCGCATCTGGAACGCGCGCATCAACAGGCGCGGGCGGTTTGCGAATGTCATCCCGCGAACGCGCAGCAGGTTTACGTGGAAGCCACCGAACGGCGGTTCAACGGTGTGCGGCGATGTTGTTAATTTTGCAGCCGCGTACGTAAGTTCGCGTCAAAAATATGGCCGCGTTCTCACGAACGCAGCTACGAAAAATGAAAATCGGTTTATTTGGCGGTTCGTTTGACCCGGTTCACCTGGGACATCTGCTCGTCGCGCAGGCGGCGGTGGAGGAACTGGACCTGGACCGGCTGTTTTTCATTCCGGCGGCGCAATCGCCGTTCAAGCCGGAAAGCCAGCCCGCGCCGGCATCCGCCCGCCTGCAATGGCTGCGGCTCGCGCTCGCGGGCAAGACGAATTGTGAAGTGGACGACCAGGAAATTCGCCGGGGTGGCGTTTCCTACACCATCGAAACCCTGCGCAACTTCGTGAAACGATTCCCGAAGGCGCAGTTGTTTTATCTCATCGGCGCCGACAACGCGGCGAAACTCAACGAATGGCGCGAAGCCGGCGAATTGGCGAAGCTCTCGGAATTTGTCGCGATTCCGCGACCGGGTGGTGCGGCGGCGAATTTTCCGCCGCCATTTCGCGGACGGATGTTGAAAGGTTTTCCGTTGGGCGTGTCATCGTCGGAAATCCGCGCGCGGGTGAAGACGGGTTTGCCGATAGACCAACTCGTACCGCCGCCCGTGGCGGAAGCCATTCGCAATAGCCGGCTTTATCTTTGACCGATCGTCCTCCTCCTCGTCCTCGTTCTCGTACTCGAACAACCGAGGACGAGAACGAGGAGGATTTCAGGCCCAAAAATTTATTCGTGTCCATCCGTATCCATCCGTGGTTAAATCCTTTCCGGCAAATATGGATTCAAAAAAACTCGCCCGGCTCTGCCGCGAATTCGCGGACAACAAAAAGGCGGAAAATATTATCATCCTCGACGTGCATGATCTGTCGTCGGTGACGGATTATTTTGTGATTGCGTCCGGCACGAGCGAACCGCACCTGCGCGCGATTGTGGACGAAATCACCGACCAACTGCGCGACGGGCACGGTGTGCGTCCGCTCGCGGTGGACGGAACGGTGCATGGCGCGTGGGTGGTGCTGGATTTCTTTGACGTGATCGTCCACATCATGCGGCAGGAAGCGCGCGAGCGTTACGATTTGGAAAGTCTTTGGGGTGACGCGGCGCGGGTGAAAGTGAAATTGAGGAAGAAAACCACCCGAAAAAATTTGTAAGAGCCGCCGGCCGGAGGCTCGTTTCGAAAAATCAGGGTCTCCTTACGTCATCTCCTGCGAGTTGCTCTTCGTTGGTATTTCGTTCGACGCTTTCACCATTTCTTCGAGGAGCTTTTTGAAATCCTCCAAACCGGTGGACGGGATGATGATGGTGTCGCGTCGTCCGCCGACGTCTTCGGTGATGCGCAGGAACCGGCCGCGCGGATTTTCCTTAAGCGTGAAAACGAAGGTTTTGCGCTCGATTTGAATCTTCTCGCTCTTCAGCGTGTCTTCTTGAACCGGCGGTTTGGGCTGGCTGTAAGGCCGATACCCGAATGGTGATGGTCGCTCGTTTGAGATCATAATTTCCCGCTGAAGACGCCCTTAGCGCCCACTCCAGCTCTACTAGGAATTTCGACCGCAACGGCCGTTTGTCAACTGACAAAATCTACAAAATGTTGGCGGCCAGTTCGGCGAGTTCAGAGCGTTCGCCCTTTTGCAATTCGATGTGCGCGGCGATGGCTTCGCTGCGGAACCGGCTGACGATGTAATTAAATCCGTTCGATGACGAGTCCACGTAGGGGTTGTCAATCTGGTACGGGTCGCCGGTGAAAATGATTTTGGTGCCGCTGCCGACGCGCGTGATGATGGTCTTGGTTTCGAGCGGTGTCAGGTTTTGTGCCTCGTCAATGATCATGAACTGGTTCGCGATGCTGCGTCCACGAATGTAACTCAGCGCCTCGACGACGATGCTGCCGGAGCGCATGAGATCGGTGCTGCGGCGATGGTCGTGCCCCATGTTCAGGTCGCTCAACATTTCGAGCGCGTCGTGAATCGGCTGCATCCACGGCGC
>DAIRTX010000072.1:0-18498 GCA_036803685.1 Verrucomicrobiota bacterium
GGACGAGAATCTGTTTCGGCAGCGGCAGGCCCATCGCCTTGAGCATGATCGGCCAGAAAACCGCGTGAAATTTCACAATGTCCTTGCCGACGACGTGAATGTCGGCGGGCCAGAGGCTGAGTTGAGGGTTAAGGGTTGAAGGTTGAGAGTTTTTCAGTGCGGACAAGACAGTTGGATCGCCGTGGGCGGCGGGGATGCTGATGTAATTCACCAGCGCGTCGAACCAGACGTAGGCGACAAAGTCTTTGTCGAAGGGCAGGGGAATGCCCCAATTCAAACGCGCCGCCGGACGGGTGATGCACAGGTCTTCAAGTTCGTTGTTTTTGAGAAAGCCGAGCACTTCGTTGCGCCGGTAATCAGGCTGGACGAACGACGGATTTTTTTCGAGGTAATCAATCAACCACTGCTGCTGCTCCCGCAGTTTGAACCAGTAGTTGTTTTCCTCCAGTTCGATGACCTCGCCGTAGGCCGGGTCGAACGTGCCGTCGGGTCGACGGTCCTTGTCGGTCAAAAAGGTTTCCTCCTTGGTCGAGTAAAAACCCTTGTAAGTCTTCCGGTAAAACTGTCCGGCGGCGTGGAGTTTTGTGAGGATGGCCTGGACGACTTCCTTGTGGCGCGGCTCGGTGGTGCGGACGAAATCGTCGTTGGTCAGTTCGAGTTTCTTCGCAAACGCCTTCCAGTCCACCGCCAGTTCGTCGCAGTAAGCCTGCGGCGATTTGCCCTCGGCTTGCGCGGCCTGCTGGATCTTCTGGCCGTGTTCGTCCAGCCCGGTCAGGAAAAAGGTTTCCTGCCCCAGGCTGCGACGCGACCGCGCGATGACGTCGGCCACGATCTTCTCGTAGGCATGGCCGAGATGCGGCTGGCCGTTGACGTAATCAATGGCGGTGGTGATGTAAAACCGTTTGTTCATTGAAAAAGCAGTGTGACGGACAAAGGCGGCATTGGCAATCCCGCGCAGCGTGTGAACGAAGCAGCAAGGGCGTATCTTGGCTGCCACCAAGGTAGGGCGGGCGCTGCCGCGCCGCCCAAACTCCCGCAAGAACAAGCGAAGCGATGTTCTTGCCCGTCCTGCCGCCAGCATTGCTGTGCTCGCTGGCGGTGAGGTCAGGGCAAAGCGGCCACTTTGCCCTGCCAGAATTGGTGGCAAGTGCCAAGATGTGCCCAAGCGGCAATCGCGCTTGCCGCAGCGCAATTTCGCGCTATAATGCCTATCGGCTGTGGCGGAAAACCAGCCGGCAAACAAAAACCGCATGACAATCGAACTTTCAAACTTCGCCGCGCGCCTGCGCGAGACCATTCTTTCGTTTTCCAATGTAGGAGACGACGTAAGGAGTCTCTATTCAACTGCTGGCAGGGCAAATAATGAGCCTCCTCACGTCGGCTCCTACGAAAAAGATTTTAACCAGCTTGCGCTCGAACTCTTCGCGCTTCAGTTCAAACACAATGCCGCCTACCGGAAAATCTGCGAAGCGCGGGGTCTTGCGCCGGGAGTCGTCGAACATTGGACGCGAATTCCGGCCGTGCCGACATCGGCGTTCAAGGAATTGGAATTGACCTGTCTGGCGCCGGGCGAACGCATCACGGTTTTCCATTCCAGCGGCACGACGGAACAAAAGCTCAGCCGACATTTTCACAATGCGGAATCACTGGCGGTTTATGAAGCGTCGTTGTGGTCGGGGTTTGTCCGGCACGCCGTGCCTGATTTCGGATTGGAACAACCCGTTGGCAAGGCGGAAAAACAATCCGCAATCCGCAATCCGCAATTCACAATTTTAACTCCGCCGCCGGCGCAGGCGCCGCATTCATCCCTCGTCCACATGTTTGAGACCGTGTGGCAAAAATGTGGTGGGGCGAACGTCCCCGCGAGCCGGACGGCATTTTTTGGCAGCATTGCGGCGGACGCCTCATGGGTGTTGGACTTTGGCCGTGTGCTGAATTGTTTGCGTGAAGCTGTTGAACAGAACCGGCTGCTAATCCTGTTCGGAACCGCTTTTTCATTCGTCCATTTGCTGGATTTTTTGGCGGAGAGAAATCTGCGTTTCGATTTGCCCGCCGGTTCACGGGTGATGGAAACCGGCGGCTATAAAAACCGTTCACGTTCGATACCAAAGACCGAACTGCATAGACTCATCACCGAAAGGCTCGGGGTGCCGTCCTCGCACATCATTTGTGAATACGGCATGAGCGAGTTGAGTTCGCAGGCGTATGATGGTAGGGCCGCGCTGCTGCGCGGCCAAGATTGGGGACGAGCAGCAGCTCGTCCCTACCGGGTTTTTCGTTTTCCCCCGTGGGCACGGGTGCAGATTATTTCACCCGAAACCGGCTGCGAAGTGGCCGACGGCGAGACCGGGTTGATTCACGTCTTTGACCTGGCGAACGTTTTTTCCGTCATGGCCATCCAAACGGAAGATTTGGGGATTCGCCGCGACGAACATTTTGAATTGATTGGCCGGGTGGCATTGGCTGAAGCTCGGGGTTGTTCATTGATGACGGTTTGAAAACAAATTTTATGAAACGAATCTACATTCTTTTTTGCCTGCTGGCTTTGGCGGGATTGGCCTATGTTTTTAGACCCTACATTTGGGCGGCCATTTCTCCCGTGGCGATGAAGTTCACCAAAGCCAAAACGGTTGCCGAGCGACTCAATCAGTTTGGCGCAACAGCCCGGGGAAGGTGGAAACCCTATTTTGACAAGGCGCAAACCGCCTATCCGCCGGCAGGCGTGAAACTTGTCGCTTTGAAAACCGAACGGGTTTTGCAGGTTTATGCCGTCGGCCAATCAGGTCGAAGCCACTGGATTCGTTCGTATCCCATCCTCGCGGCCAGCGGCATCCCGGGACCAAAGTTACAGGAAGGTGATGGACAAGTGCCGGAAGGCGTTTACCCAATCGAATCACTCAATCCCAACAGCCGTTATCATGTGGCATTGCGGGTTGGCTATCCGAATGCGTTTGACCGTTCGCAGGCGGAAAAGGAGGGACGCACCAAATTGGGCGGTGACATTATGATTCACGGCAGTTCGGTCTCGGTGGGATGTCTGGCCATGGGTGATGAAATCGCGGAGGATTTGTTTGTTTTGGCGGCGGACACGGGATTGCCGAACGTCACTCTGATTATTGCGCCGGTGGATTTTCGAAAGGGGAAATCGGTTCCCAAACCGGTCAAACTGCCGGATTGGACAATCATACTCTATTCACAAATCAGAGTACAACTCAACGGGCTGCCGCCGGAAGAATCAAAATGAACCTGCCCAACTATTTTCTCGCCGATTTGCCGCCGGAGGCGGTGCTGTCGCCGGCAATGGTCACGGAGGCGTGCCAGACGCTGAAACGCAACCGCGCGCAATACCTGGCGCAGCGTTCCACGGACAGCCTGGTCAAAGTGCTGTGCGACGTGGCGGAGGCCTGGTTGAAACCGGACAACGCCTTTCGTCGGCGGGCGCTCGAATCCGGGCCGGGAAAAACCGGTTTTTCCCAGGCAACCTTGCAAAAGGGACTCGACCATTTTTTCCGGCAGTTCACGCCCGACAATTTTCACGCGTTGCTCGTGCAGGAATTGGGCGACGCGCGGCGGCTCGACCGGTTTGTCGCGTGTGGCGGCGACGCCCCCGTCGCCGGAGTTTCTGGTTCTGGATCAAATCGGGCGGCACTGGCCGTCGGACCGGAATTGCTGGTGCACATCGCGGCGGGCAATCTCCCGAACCCGGCGCTGATGAGTATTGTGCTCGGCCTGCTGACGCGTTCGGCGCAGTTCGTGAAATGCGCGCACGCTGCGGCGTTTCTGCCCCGGCTGTTCGCCCATTCGATTTACGACGCGGATACCAAACTCGGCGCCTGCCTGGAAATTGCCGAATGGCGCGGCGGCAACGTTGAACTGGAGGCGGCATTGTTTGCGGAGGCGGATTGCGTGACCGCGACCGGCAGCGACGAGACGCTGGCAGCCATTCGCTTGTGTTTGCCGGTCAAAACCCGTTTTCTTAGTTACGGTCATCGCGTGAGTTTTGGTTTTGTGGCCGGTGCGGTTTTGCATGGTTCGCATACCCGGCAAATCATTTCGCGCGCGGCGGACGATGTGGTGGCTTGGAATCAACTGGGCTGTCTTTCGCCGCACGTGGTTTATGTGCAGACCGGCGGCGAAGTGTCGCCGGAGAAATTCGCGGAGCTGCTCGCGGACGAACTGGAGCGGCGCGAACAAACCGAACCGCGCGGTGAATTGCCGGCGGAACATGCGGCGGCCATCGCGTCGCGTCGCGGGATTTACGAGGTCCGCGCGGCACATTCACCGGAGACAACGCAGCATTGGTGCAGCCGGAATTCAACGGCGTGGACGGTGGTTTATGAGGCGGACGCGAGGTTTCAACTGTCGTGCCTGAACCGGTTTATTTATGTAAAGGGCGTCAGGGATTTGGCGGAGGCGTTGCAAAATGCCGAAACGGTACGCGGCCAGGTCTCGACGGTCGGCCTTGCGGTGCCAGAGCACAAACTGGAGGAACTGGCGGCGCAACTGGCGCGTTGGGGCGCGACGCGGGTGTGTCCGCTTGGCCGGATGCAAAACCCGCCGCTGACCTGGCGGCACGACGGCCGGCCGGCGCTGGGAAATTTGGTGACGTGGACGGATTGGGAAATGGGGTGATGGAGTGGTGGAGTAATGGAGTGATGAAATTCCCCAACACTCCATCACTCCAATACTCCAGTCCCCAAACTTTTATGAAAATGGAATTGCGAAAGACGTTTCAATTCGAGGCGGCGCATTTGCTGCCGCGTTTGCCGAAGGCGCACAAGTGCCGGCGACTGCACGGGCACAGCTTCAAGGTGGAAATCGTTGTGGCGGGCGAATGCGACGCCAAGCTAGGCTGGTTGATGGATTACGCGGACATTTCAGCAGCGTTCAAGCCCATCTGGGAGAAGCTCGACCATCGTTATCTGAACGACATTGCCGGTCTGGAAAATCCGACGAGCGAAGAAATCGCAGCATGGATTTGGAAAAAACTGAAGCCGAAGCTGCCGTTGCTCACCGAAGTCGTTGTGGCGGAAACCTGCACGGCGCGGGCGGTTTATCATGGTGAATAAATTTATTTGCAAAGCAAGAATTGACGAAACGCATTGAATTCCTTTAACGAATGATGGCAACGGACCAACAACTTGAGGTGACCCATGAATAAACCCGGAAGCACAGCCGCCTGGCAGGACAAACTCATCGAATACGTCATCAGCCACAGCGGCGCGCTCATTGCGGCGCTGGGCGTGGCGGTGATTGGTTTCATTGTCGCGCGTTGGATCGGCAAACTGATGGACCGCTGGCTGACGAACAAGGCGATGGAACCGTCGGTACGGATGCTTTTGGTGCGCATTGCGAGGTTGCTTGTCTTCGGCATGGCCTTGGTCGTCGCGCTGGGCACGGCAGGAGTGGATATCATGGCGCTGGTCACCGTCACCGGCGTGGCTGGTATAGGCATTGGTTTGGCGATGCAAGGCGTGCTCAGCAATATCATGGCCGGGCTGACGATTATTTTCACGAAACCCTTTCGGTTCGGCGAATATATTGAAATTGCCGGCGTGCAAGGGCAGGTGACGAGCATCGAACTTGTCTCGACCACGCTGCTGCATGCCGATCACTCACAAGTAATCATTCCCAACCGGAAAATTGTCGGTGAAATTTTGCACAACTATGGCCACATCCGGCAGCTCGATTTGTCAGTGGGTGTCGCCTACAACACAAACATCAGCGGCGCTCTGGTCATCGTGCGGGGTGTGCTGACCCGCAATGCCCGTGTGCTCAAAGAACCCGCGCCCGTCGTTGGCGTGACGATGCTGGCGGATTCATCCATTAGTGTTGCCATCAAACCGTGGACCGCGGTGGCCGATTACGACCCGGCGCAGGCGGAAATTTACCAGGCCATCGTCGAGCAATTCCGCGCGAACAAAATCGAAATTCCCTTCCCGCAACGCGAGGTGCGGATGCTCGGCGGCGCGGCCAATTGAACCGTGGGAAATCAGGCCGGCCGATGGGTGGCGGCGTGAAATGCATCCGCCGCAAACTCCCAATTCACGACGTTCCACCACGCGGTGATGTAATCCGCCCGCTTGTTTTGGTACTTCAGGTAGTAGGCGTGCTCCCAAACGTCGAGGCCGAGGAGCGGGGTGCGGCCTGAACTCAACGGCGTGTCTTGATTGGGGGTGGATTCGATTTTCAATTGCCCGCCACCGACGACCAGCCAGGCCCAGCCACTGCCGAATTGTCCGAGCGCGGCCCTGGTGAAGTTGTCTTTGAACGTGGCGAAGCTGCCGAAACCGGAATCAATGGCTTTGGCCAGTTCCCCGGCCGGTTCGCCACCGCCGGCCGGCTTCATCATCTGCCAGAACAGCGAATGGTTGAAATGCCCGCCGCCGTTGTTGCGGACGGCGGTGCGGATTTTTTCAGGAACCGAATTCAAATTTTGAAGCAAAACCCCGGCGGATTTTTTACTGAGGTCGGGAATCTCCGGCCAGTCGGCGACCGCCTTGTTCAAATTCGCGACGTAGGCGGCGTGATGTTTGTCGTGGTGAATCTCCATCGTGCGGGCGTCAATGTGCGGTTCGAGCGCGTCGTAGGCGTAAGGCAGCGGCGGCAACGTGAACGGGCCGCTGCCCACGGTGGTGATCAGTGGCTGACTCAGCTTGATCGGTTCCTGGGCGACCGCGCCGGGCAACGTAGTCGTCGTTTGGGCGACTGCGCCGGGCAACGTAGCGAACGCAGCACTGGCGAGCGCGGTGGTTTTAATGGCTTGGCGTCGGGTCATCATAATTTGGTCTCCTGGGTTTTGGGATTTCCACATTTGACAGTCAACCGGGACAAAAAGTTCAAGCGACAGCTTGCGCTTTGGCATGATGCACCTCGGCATGGACTTTTGCCAAGGCGTTGGCCAGCGCGCCCCAGTCGGCTTCCGTCGTTTCCCAACCACTGCTGAAACGCAGCACCCGGTGCGCCTCCGCGGACTTGAAATTCATCGCCGCCAGCACGTGCGACGGCTCTTCCTTGCCGGTCGTGCAGGCGGAACCGGTGGAGACCGCGAACCCGGCCTTGTCGAGTTTCGTCAGCCAGCGCAATTGTACACCTTCGGGCATTAACGCCGAAACGGTGTTCCACAAACGCGGCGAATTCACGCCGACGACGACCGTGCCGGGCAGTTTATGCAAAAGCTGCCTTTCAAAATTCTCGCGCCAGACGCCGCGCAGGATGTGTTCGCAGCGGGCGAGTTGTTTTTCGCGCGCTTCCAAGCCGGCGAGCATGGACAAAATAATCGGGACGTTTTCCGTTCCAGCACGGCGGCCTTGTTCCTGTTTACCGCCCAGGAGCAGGGGTGTGACCTGGCTTTTGTGCGGCACTTTCAAAAAGCCGACGCCGCGCGGCCCGCCGAATTTGTGCGCCGCGCCGCTGAGATAATCGCATTCGCCGAGTCCTTTGGCGGGCAGTTTGCCGAGCCATTGCACGACGTCGGAGAAGAAGGGTACTTTGTATTGACGGCAAATCGCCAGCGCCTCGCGCCAGGGCTGGAGGACGCCGGTCTCATTGTTCGCGGCCATGATACCGACGAGCCCGGGGCGCATGTCCGCGAGTTCCGCCGTCAACCAATCCAGATCAATCACGCCGTCGTGCGTGACGGGAATCAATCTGGCGCGTTTGCCAAAATAATGCCTGGCCGATTCGTGGACGCAGGGGTGTTCGATGGCGGAAATCCAGACCTCGCCCTTCGCATCGAGCGTCCGCGCAAAGTGGTGCATGACCATGTTGTTGGCCTCGGTCGCCCCGCTTGTCCAGATGATGTCCGCCGGCTGGCAGCCGAGAAAATGCGCGAGTTTTTCGCGCGCTTCCCTGAGCGCGGTGCTGGCGCAACCCCCGATTTGATGCGGGCTGGACGGATTGCCCGTAACCTTCTCGGTGGCATCGAGCCAAGCTTCGCGCGCCTCGCGCATCACCGGCGCGGTGGCATTGTGGTCGAAATAAATCATCGGCCAGACAGGATACAATCGGTGGCCGCGCTGACCAGTTTTTTGTGGGCGCTGGTAAAGGCCAGTGGACGGAATTGGGCGGGCGTCAGCCAGACACCGATTTCGGAGGGGCGAGCTTTGCGAGCCATGGAAATTTTGGGCGACGTGGAACTCCGCCCTCCGAGTTGAACGCGAAACGCTTCCAGCGTAATGCGATAGCGCGTAATCGAATGTTTCACGGTGCAAAGCGGCTGGAGGGTTGGTGGTTCAATGCCGAGACTTTTTGCTGCGCGGATAATTTCCAAATCAGGCTCCTGAACCGTAGCAGCCGACGTCAGTCGGCTCTGACTATTCTTGCAGGAATAATGAGCGGACTCATCCCGCTTTGCGGGACTGCTACGTTGGTTTGGCGCGATTTCAACATTTGGGAATTCCCACAAGTGTGCATTCACAACGCCGGCGGGCCGCTGGCGGACGAGAAATTTTCCGCCGCGCTCGACGACAAACGCAACGAATCGCCGCGCGGTGGCCGCCGTGCGCCGGCCAAGGTTTGGCAACTCCCCGACGCGGTCTTCGCGAAAGGCAACGCAAAGTTTTTTCACCGGACAAGCCGGGCATTGCGGTTGGCGTGGAGTGCAAATTAGTGCGCCAAGTTCCATGAGGGACTGGTTGAAGTGCGAGCAGGCGGATGTTTCTTCGTCCTCGTCCTTCGTTCTCGTCCTCGTCCTCGAAATTGAACGTGATGCGTGCTCAACCAGTTCTTCCGCCAGTTGCCAGAGCTGTGCATTCGTTTTCTTCTCTCGCGGATTTTCCCCGATGCCGAAAACCCGCGTCAGCACGCGGATGACATTGCCATCAAGGATTGGCTTCGGCTGATTGAACGCAATGCTGCAAATCGCGCCGGCGGTGTAGCGCCCGACGCCGGGCAGGGCGAGGACGTCGTCAAAATTATCCGGGAATTTGCCGTCATGTTTTTCCACGATTTGCCGCGCCGCTTTTTGCAGGTTTCGGACGCGGGTGTAATAGCCGAGACCTTCCCAAAGCTTGTGGATTTTGTCCAGACTCGCCTTGGCCACCGCCTTGATGGTGGGCAATTCGCGCATCCAGCGTTTCCAATAAGGAATCACGGTTTTGACCTGCGTCTGTTGCAGCATGATTTCGGACACCCAGATGGCGTAGGGATCGCGGGTGCGCCGCCACGGCAGGTCGCGCGCGTTTTGCGAAAACCAATTGAGCAGCAACACAACCAGTTTTGATTTTTTAATTTTCAGTTTTGAGTTGTTTTGCGCACGACGCATCGGCGCAGAGTTTAGTATTGCCGCGAAAGAACGCAAAGAGCACAAAAAACTTTGTGTGTCCAGCGCCGGAGGCGCGAAAGATAATAGCTCACGGTGAAACCGTGGGTTTGATCGCAAATAATTTTAAAGCCCCGGATGGGGGGCAGAAAATCAATTGGCGGAAGTCTCTGTCGCCCCGTCCGGGGCTTTATTCGTTTTGCTTTGGAACCCACGGCTGAAGCCGTGGGCTACTCTCGATCGCCGCTCTGCGGCTTCAAATGGTTTTAAGAATGCCTTCAAAAAACTTTATGTTCTTTATGTTCTTTGTGGTTATCCTTTTTCAGTGAAACCGCTGACTTCCTACACGGGCAAGCTCACCGACGAACAAGCGTCGGCGCTCGAAGCCGCCTTGAGCTCGCGCGGTTTCAAATTTCGCGCGGTGCCATACGCGCGGTTTGCCGGCGAAAAGGACAAAATCAACGTGGTGTTTTACGAGAGCGGCAAACTGGTGGTGCAAGGGAAGGGCACGCAGGAGTTCATCGAGTTCGTGCTGGAGCCGGAAGTCCTGAAGCAGGCTCGGCTCGGCTACGAGACGTTGTTGAATCCCGATTTGCTACTGCCGCGCATCGGCGTGGACGAAAGCGGCAAGGGCGATTTCTTCGGGCCATTGTGCATTGCCGGGGTTTACATCAACGAAAATGTCGTCAAGGCGTGGCAGGATGCCGGCATCCGCGATTCCAAAAATATTTCCAGCGACAAAAAAATATCCGAGCTGGCGGAAAAAATCCGCAAAACCCCCGGGTGCGTGGTGAACACCGTTGTGATTGGCAACGAAGCTTACAACCGGCTTTATGCCAAAATGAAAAGCGTGAACACGATCCTGGCGTGGGGTCATGCGCGCGTGATTGAAAATCTAATGGCGTTGCGGCATCAGATGAACCCCGCACCGGTCAAGGCCATCAGCGACCAGTTCGCTTCGAGCAAGGAAGTCGTGGCGAAGGCGTTGATGTCGCTGGGCCGGGAAATTGAACTGGTGCAGCGTCACAAAGCGGAAGAGGACTTGGCGGTGGCGGCGGCATCCATCCTGGCGCGGGACGGATTTGTGAAAGGCCTGGCGAAGCTGGAAAAAGATTTTGCCGTGAAATTGCCGAAAGGCGCTTCGACTGCCGTGGACGAGGCGGCGAAGAAATTTGTGGTGGAGCAGGGCGCGGAAAACCTGCCGAAAATCGCCAAGGTCCATTTCCGCACGGCCTTTCGCGCGCAGGACCTGCCCGAGCCGCCGAAAAAGGAATGGCGGAAGCGTTGAGAATAGTTGAGACACTCGCCCTCATCCTGACCTTAACTCTTGTGATGGCGAATAGTATTGTTGCTCATCAAGTTTGCGACCGCATTATCGTTGGCGTGAAAGATTCGGTTGGCGACTCATTCCCATCACCGGCAGAATGGAACAAACTGGGTGAGTTTTTGAGGCTTCCTGTAAGACCCGAAACCACCTAAATTCCAGTGCGGCCAGCGCTTTCATATTTACACAGGACAAGGGGGTTTGCCTGCCCCATAAATCCGGCCAGCGGCGGAACCAGTTGGAATCGCTCAAACCCATATCCGGCACCTTGGTTTTTTACGAGTCGCCGCTCCGAATTGAAAAATTGCTCGGTGAACTCAATGAAGTTTTTCCCGACCGCGAAGTCGTCCCCGCGCGCGAATTGACCAAGAAGTTTGAGGAATTCCTGCGCGGGAAACCGGCGGCGCTGCTGGAGATCGCGCAGAAATGCAGCTTGAAAGGCGAGTTTGTAGTGATGGTAGCGCCATCGGCGTAGGAGTTTCGAGCGAAATCAGTTTGGACTTTTTTTTCGCGCGGGCAGACTGTGGCGCATGAAATTCACCGCATTTGCCGTTGGTTTGGTTTTTTGTTTGGCAGCATCCGCTTCGAATTCTCCTGCCATTTATCACGACGGGTGGATTGACCTGAATAAAAACGGGAAACGGGACGTTTACGAAGACTCGTCGCAGCCGGTCGCCAAGCGCGTGAATGATTTGCTCAAGCGGATGACGCTGGACGAAAAAATCGGCCAGCTTTGGCAGCCTTCGCTCGGCGCGGATTCGGATAAACAATTTGCCGCTCAATTACGGCATGGAGAAATTGGCTCGTTCCTCGGCTCGTTTCTCGGCGAAATGAGTGAGACACCGGTGATGCGGAACAAATTGCAGCACATCGCCGTCGAGCAAGGCCGGCTTGGCATCCCGCTGATTTTTGCAAATGACGTCATCCACGGTTTTCGCACGGTTTTTCCGATTCCGCTTGCGCAGGCGTGCGCATGGGAGCCGGAACTGTTTGAGCGGACGGACACCATTGCGGCGCGCGAGGTGGCGGCGGCGGGTGTTGACTGGACGTTTGCGCCGATGGTGGATTTGGCGCGTGACCCGCGCTGGGGCCGCATCGCCGAGGGCTTCGGCGAAGACCCGTGGCTCGGCGCGCTCGACGCGGCGGCGAGCGTGCGCGGTTTTCAGGGAACAAATGTCGCCGACCTGGATCACGTCGTCGCCTGCCTGAAACATTTTGTCGGTTATGGCGCGGCTGAGGGCGGGCGCGATTACAACACGACGGAAATTTCCGAGTTCACGCTGCGCAATTTTTATCTGCCGCAGTTCAAAGCCGGCGTGGATGCGGGCGCGCTGACGGTGATGAGCGCATTCAATGAGCTTTCGGGGATGCCTGCGAGCGCCAACCGCCACACGCTCACGGAAATTTTGCGCGACGAATGGAAATTTCCCGGCTTCGTCGTCAGCGATTGGGATGCGGTTGGCGGATTGATTCCGCACGGTGTCGCGGCGGATGGCGCGGAGGCCGCGCGGCTCGCGCTCACCGCCGGCGTGGACATGGAAATGGTCTCAACCACCTACGCCGACACGCTCAAGCGGCAAATCCAGTCGGGAAACATTTTGCAAAAAAATTTGGACGAAGCCGTGCGTACGAAGGGATATTTATGCTCACAATTGACCTCAATGGGAAGAAAGCTTTGGTCTCCGGCGTAAGCTGTGGAATCGGCGCTGCAATTGCCCTTCAGTTGGCGCGGGCAGGCTGTGACGTGGCGGGTTGCGCCACCAGCGCGGCCAATACCACTGGCCCTTGCGCTTTCCGGAAAAGCGTGGAGGCAGAAGGCAGACGCACAGTGTACCACAAGGTTGATATTGCAACTTTACGCGGACCCGGCGAATGGGTCGCGCAGGCAGCCGATGCAATCGGCGGCGTGGACATCGTCGTTTCCAATGCCGGACGCAACATTTTTGCCGGCGCGGAAAATTGCGATCAGGAAGTTTGGAGTCAGTGCATGGAGTTGGATCTGGCATCGCACTGGCGGTTGGCCAAGGCGGCGAAACCATACCTGGAAAAGTCTATGCGACCGATTATAATTATCATCTCATCAAATCACGCCTGGCGTACCATCCCCGGCTGCTTTCCCTACAATGTTGCGAAGGCGGGATTGCCCGCAATGGTGCAATCCCTCGCCATCGAGTGGGCGCCAAAAATCCGTACCGTCGGCGTCGCGCCCGGATTCATTGACACGCCCGGGAATGACGCGTGGTTCAATTCCTTTTCCGATCCGGCTGCGGAACGGACTCGGACCGAGAAGAGGCATCCCGTGGGGCGGCTTGGCACAGCTGATGAAATCGGCGCGCTGTGCGCCTTCCTGGCCAGCGATCACGCCGGTTTTATTTCTGGCACCACCCTTCTGGTTGATGGCGGTGTTGGTGCCGTGATGTAAAAACGGACTAGAATCATGGCCAACCTGAAAATGGGCCGGAACGTTGAACTCGCTCTCGACGCCAAAGCGACTTTGGGTGAAGGCCCCATGTGGCACGCTCGCCGCAAAAAGCTTTACTGGGTGGATATTCTGGAAAAAAAACTTCATGAGTTTGATCCCCCGACCGGACGCGATCGCGCTTTTAATGCCGGTCAATTTGTGGGTTGTGTGGCCGCACGCAAAAAAGGCGGCTTGATGCTCGGTCTTCAACACGGTTTCGCGTATTTCAATTTCCGAACGAGAAAAGTCCGCCGCCTTTGCGACCCCGACGCCTCGCGGCCCAATAATAGATTAAACGACGGCAAATGTGATCCTGCTGGCCGGTTCTGGGCGGGAACCATGGATCTGGATGCCAAGGCGGATCAAGGCAGTCTTTTCTGCCTCGACACCAATCTCCGCGTCCGGCGTGTTCTGCGAGCCTGTGTGAAAAGTGCTGACATGAAATTCGGTAACGATCAAATTTTTGATATGGTGATATGGAAAACTTTGATGAATCGAGCAGATGGATGGGATGGTCCCATCCCAAATCTACCAAGAGCTTTCCACGAAGGCCGATTCATTCTGGCCTCCTTTCCAACCCCACTCCTCCAGCACCTCAAACCACGCCTTCCTTGCCACCGGATCCCGCAATGGAAGGCAACATTCCTGAAGGAAATTCGCGAACAGTTTGTGGATGAGGTTTTGACATTTGAAGGCGGGTCAAAGTATCGCCTAATTGGCGTGCCGTTCTATAACAACGAAGACGAAAACCGATTTAAGGAAAGCCTTGAGTCTGCGTTGAGCGAACAGGAGAAAACCGTCTAAAAAATTTCTACTAACATCTAATTTGTTGCTACACACAAATTACTAAATTCTCTAACAATGGGAAATTCCTCACCACAAACCTGAGACCAACGCCACCCTATGACCAACATCATCTATGTCCTGACCAATGAAACCATGTCTGGCTTGGTGAAGATCGGATTGACAGAAGACTCCGTCGAAAACCGCATCACCACCATGAGTGAGAGCATTGCACACTTCGCCTCACGCCATCCACGGGCGCTCGCGTTTTTGAGTCGCTTTGAGAACTTCGTTGGCGACGGCAACGTTTTCCGCAATCTGGAAATCGAACATGCCGACGACGCAGAAATCCGCGCCGTTCTGAAACGCATACTTGAAACCATCGCGCGGATGAATCGCGCCGGCGGCGAGAACTTTGTAGGCCAGCCACGGACGCTTCGTCGTTTTCATGAATCCAATCGTGCCATCGGGATCCATGCACCAGTAGTTGTCTATGGCGTAATTATCAATGACCTCTTTCATCTGATCGGGACGGCGCCTGGACCAGTAGTTGGTGCTGTGAAAGGTCTTCATGTAAAAATCAGCTTTGATGCCGGCCTTCTCCACCGCCATCGGCGTGCGCAATTCGTGGCCGGCCACGCCGGCGATGAGGCTGTTCATCTGCGCCAGATCAATGAATTTTCCGATCCGGTCAACCGCGCCTTCGCGCGACCACGCGTCGCCGAGATTGCCGACGAGAACGACGCCTTCAACGCCGGCATCCACGGCCTGCTTGATGCAATCATCCATGTTCTCTTTCGGCGCATCGAGCTGCGCGATGCACTGCATTTTGCCGCCCTTCTTGCGATAATCGCCGAAGACGCGCAGTGCGTGTTGATCCGACGGATTGAAGATCATCGTGTTGATTCCGTTCTGCTCGCACAGCGCCCACGTCTCCATGATTTTCGCGTCGGTGAAATATGCTTTGAGCAATTTGGAGACGTAAATCAGATCCCGGCTGTGCGCATAGCCGCTGACCAGATTGCCGCCGCAGATCACGCGGCTTATCTTGACCTGGCCAATCGTGCCCATCGGCATGTCGGCCTGTGTTCCGCCGACAGGCCCCGGAGTGGGCGCATCGGGTTCCTTGGCCATGAGCCTGTATTCTTCCAAGCTGGTGACAAGCGGCGCGGCGACAACCACCGCCGCCGATTTCTTCAAGAAACTTCGACGGTTGAAACGTGTGTTCATGGCACACACGTTACAACAGGCCCTTTCGCGATACAAGCAACGAAGCGGTAGAAACGGACGCGGAGAAATGTGAGCGGTGCCGGGAAGAACCCGGCAGGAGATGATGGTGCCATCAAATCTACAACTTGATCTCCACGGGAAACCTCCGCGCTGATTCAACTGGCCCCGGAACATCCATTGGGCTGGGTGCGGTCATGGTGCGACCACAGGTGGTATTTTATTGATGGGGAAAAATGTGCGCACATCAAAATAGTCAAAAAAGTTTGTTTTCCCGCCTGACAATTATGGCGAAATAGCTTGCCTTCCTCCTGCAATTGGAGCGCCGCCAGGCAACCGATTACTCCTGCCCTGGTCAAAAAAGTATTCACTCCAACTCCTATCCCATTGAACCAGTTCTTGTTTGGTCGGTTCTTTGGAGTCTGGATACACTTGAGCAAGATGATCCGTCAGCCGGTTTGGATTCATCTTCACCCTGCTCATTGCCTGGAAAGATTGCTCCATCTTATCAAAACGTTCAGTAATGATGCCCAACATTTCATGAGCCTGTTTCAGTTTGTCGTGGATGTCAGCATGATGAATTATTCTGCATACCGGCCTCTATTTGCCGGGAGCGGCCTGACTCCCTGCTTTAGACATCGTTTTGCCATCCACGATCGGCACAGCGTTTTGCGCAGAGGCCTTCGGGGCACCTGCATCAGGTTTAAGACCCAGCGCCCATTCGATTCCGCCCAGAACGTGCGCTTCATACGCCTTGCTGATCTCGGGCGAGTTCTTGCGGTCCTTCAAGTTCGGGTCAGCATCAATGATGTCCTCGCGATGGCCGAGCGAGGTGTAAAAGACGCGGCCACCCTTGTACAGTTCCGCGAGGTGCTGTGGCGGGGCCGTCTTGTGTTTACCGTATATCTTGCACCAAGAGACGGGGAAGTGGCCGGCGGAATTGTTCTCCGGATGTTTGTCGAGAATGAGCAGGTCATGCACTTTCGCGGCGTCGTAGTTCTTGAACTGATAAATTTCCTCCTGCGTGATCGTCCACGATTTGCCGAGATGCGCCGTCGCCGGATGCTGCGGTTCCTGGTTCAGGCATTCCACGCCCACCTGCGGGCCGTGGTGCTCAAATTCGCCGCCGATCATGTCAATGAATCCCGGCCAGTGATGAAAAGTGTCGCTCGCCGCATGAATCCCGATGAACGCATGGCCCGCCTTGATCCAGTCGAGCAATCCCTGCGGATCGGGAATCGGCAAATCACCGGTGGTGCTGGCGAAAATCACGCCGTCGTAATTCTTCAGCGACTCCGGCGAAAGTTTTTGCAGCGCCGCCTTCAAGGCCACTTCCCATTTGTCCTCGGCGGTTTTGAACGCGGCTTTCTGCTCTTCCGTCGCGTCCTGCTTCAAGTTCGCCGGTTTGCCGGGCGGCTGCTGCACAAAATCCACGGTGAACTCGCCGCTGTCCTTGCCCAATTGCGCGATGACTTTTTCCAGGTTCGGAATCGAGGTGTGCCGGAAGCCGGTGGTCGTCGTGACCACGAGCAGTTTTTTCGGCGCAGCCTGCAGGGAAGTCACCGCCAACGCGACAACCAGAAGGGTGGAGAGGATTTTCATTTTAAGTTTGATTGAATTTTTGATTGTCCTTCATGGTTCATTCACCACCGGCACCGGGCGCACCCAGATGTTGCGGAAGGAAACGGAGTTGTTGTGATACTGCAGCGCGATCGGGCCGGTCGGTCCGTGCGGCGTGTATTTTCCCGGCACGCGCCAGTTGGTCGCGCCGCGAATGGCCTGACGATTTTGCGCCACGATGCCGTTGTGAAACACCGTGACATAACCGGGCGACAAGACTTCGCCATTGGCTCCAAAATGCGGCACATTGAAAATGATGTCGTACGTCTGCCATTCGCCGGGCGGGCGGCACGCATTCGCCAATGGCGGATGCTGGCCGTAAATCCCCGCCGTGACGCCGTCGGCGTAGGTTTTGTTGTTGTAACAATCCACGACTTGAATTTCATATTGACCCATGAAGAAAACGCCGCTGTTGCCGCGTCCCTGGCCGCTTTCCCTCGGCGGGATCGGCTCGCGAAATTCCAGATGCAACTGGATGTCGCCGAATTCATTCGTGGTCACAATGTCACCCTTGGCGGAAACCGCCGCGCCGTCTTCCACCGTCCATAACGCCGGTCCGCCGGTCTTTTTGTCTCGCCACTGGGACAAATCCTTGCCGCCGAACAACACCACCGCATCGCTCGGAGGCGTGGCATTTTCGCTGAATGTGCCCGGCGTCACCACCGGCGGCTGCGGACGCGCCGGATCGTGGACGTGCCATTTGCCATCCGGCTGCATCGGCGTGTCCTGGAAACCGGCGACGCCATTGGTGACCACTTCGATAAATTTTTGGGCGCGCACCGTGGTGCTTGCCGCCAAAGTGGCGAGGAGAATTGTGCAGGCGATGGTTTTTGTATTCATAGGATTCGTTTTTGGAATTTGAGGGGGGTTAAATTTTTTGGGGTAGTGCGGTCCAGGCTCCACTGTGCTTGCTGCTTTTGACGCAGGTTTCGATGAACGCGATGCCGGTCCAGCCGTCCTCGACGTTCGCGTATTTGCTGCCGTCGCAGGTAAATTTTTCACCGGCCTTCCACTTACGAACGTCCGCCTCGAAACAGCGGTGCAGCCGCGCGAAGGCGTCGTGAAACGCTTCCGGGTGACCCGCCGGAATCGTCGGCTCGGCCATCAGGTCGGCCGGCAAATCCTGGGGCAAAAAACCGTCGCCGCCCGTGACCGCGCCGCGCCAATAAACGCGGTCGGGCTGGTTCGGCAGATTAATCGTGAGACTTTCCGGTTCTTCCTGCCGCCAGTGGAGCGTGCCTTTGCTGCCGGCGACGGCGAGGCCGAGGTCGTTCTTGGAACCGATGCAAATCTGCGAGGCGCGCACGAGCGCCTTGCCGCCATTGCTCAATTGACAATAGATCGTGAAATGATCGTCGAGCGCGCGGCCCTCGACGAACGTTTCCATCTGCGCCGAGACCTGCGTGACATCCAGGCCGGTCACATAGCGGAGTTGCATGAGCGCGTGCGTGCCGATGTCCCCGCCGCAGCCGGAGCCGCCCGCGCGTTTGGGATCAACGCGCCAGGACGCCTGCTGCTGGCCGGTCGCTTCGAGTTTGGTTGCCAGCCAGCCTTGGAGGTAATAACTGTCCACCCAGCGCACGTCGCCGAGCAATCCACTCTGCACGATGTAACGCGCGAACCGGCTCGTCCAGTGGCCGAGATAGGTGTGCGCCACACCAAACGGGACGTTCAGCGCCCGCGCGGTTTTCACCAGTTCATTGGCCTCGGTCAGATTCAGGCACAGCGGCTTTTCGCAAAACACCGCGATGCCGGCCTTCATCGCCTTCATCGCCGGGTCGAAATGAACGAAGTTCGGCGTGACGATGAGAATGTAATCCA